>JAPLDV010000484.1 GCA_026391235.1 Bacteroidia bacterium
TGCCGGCTCCCTGCCTGAGGATGACCGGAGGATTAAAGTTTTGATAAGCATAATAGAAACATCAGCCGGATTGCGTATCCTGATCCATGCGCCTGACTATGACCTCTCAGGAATTCCTGAGGTCAATCTGGCTTTTCATAAAAGGATCCGTCTGACCCAGTCTGGTGAGTCTGGATTAGATCCGGTGTCCTTGATTAAGGATCTGGAGGAGATTGTGGAATTGATTTATTGATTTGTTGATTGCGGAGTCCCGGCAGTTTTGGAACCGAACATCAAAACAGATAACTGGCAGATTATGAGAATGCATCCAAGGTGAATGATGACGAAGCGACCTCACACCCAGACACCAACCCTTCCTTACTTTTATTACACCAGAGGCATTGTCATCCCCGCGAAGGCGGGGATCGCTTCCCTTACCCGCACCGCCTGGGACTGGGGTGAGTACTTAAAGCCCGGTTAGCATTATTGGTAAATTTCCCTCACTGCTGCCTTTATTGCATCGGACGATCCTTTCGAGGGGCTTACAGATTTGATGATCTGCAGGGGGGTGCCGTTTAAAAAGATAATCTCCTGTCCCAGTTTTATGGCCTCATCGATATCATGAGTGACAAAAATGACCGTCCGGCCGTCTTTCTTCCATATTGTCAAAAATGAATCTAATATATTGTATTTCAGTACATTATCGAGATTCTGGAATGCTTCGTCCATCAGAATAAGGCTTCCTGGGAAAGCAAATGCGCGGGCGATTGACACACGCTGTTTCATACCGCCGCTTAATTGATACGGATAAAAGTTTTCCTCATTTTCGAGGCCGACCAGGCGGGTAAATTTCCTGGCGGTTTCAATAGCCTGATTAAACGGTAATCTATCCAAAAGCGGGAAAAGCACATTGCCAAGCACGGTTTTCCAAGGTAAAATGCGTGTTTCCTGAAATATGTAGGATATTCTTTCTTCACCAAACCCGGATATTGATCCTGCATCTGCCGGCGTAATCCCACCGATGAGATTTAGCAGGGTGGTTTTGCCGCAGCCCGATGGACCGAACAGGCAGGAAATGGAACCGGGTTTGAATTCCAGAGAGAATTGATCCAGGATGACCCGGTCACCGTAGGATTTTGCAATATTTTCGAGTTTCAGGCTCATCTTTTCCACCTTATCGAACGTTTTTCAACCAGCCGGATAATCCATTCAAAGACAGCGCTGACAAGAACGGCGATCACCGTCCATGCAATTACCTCAGAAACAAGCAGGTAACTCTGGGCATCCTGCATCATGGCACCGATTCCGTACCTGGGCTGGCTCAGCACTTCACCGATGATCACTGATCTCCATCCGAAGCCGATAGCGGTTGATAACCCGCTGTGCAGGAATGGAAGGATCGATGGCCAGTAAATATCTGTCAGAATCCTCCTCTTTTTAATATGATACAGATGAGCCATCTGGATAAAAGCAGTGTCAGTTTCACGGATACCCTGACTTATATTGATGGCCAGGATGGGAAACATGGTGAGGAACCCGATAAATACCGGAACTTGTTCAGACTTAAACCATATAAGAGCCAGCAAGATGATCGCAACTACCGGGGTGGAACGGATTGTGATCAGAATAGGTTTGAAGCCTGCCTGGATACCGGAATTTAACCCCGCCGGGATTCCGATGACAATGGCTCCGATGAAAGCGAAAAAGAAACCGATAAATCCGCGGAGAAGGGTTGAACCTAAAGACGAAAGGAAATCAGGTTTTCCGGCAATGGCGATTAACGAGGTAATGGTATCTCCGGGACCAGGCAGGATTTGTCGTGAGTTGAATGATCGCGACAGCAATTCCCACCCGACAATCAGGAGTGCAATGACACACAGGCTAATAATCCGGTTTCTCGAAGATAAATTGTTCATCGGGTAATTTACCGCCAACGGCATCCGGATTAAAATTAAAAAAAACCTGAAAGTACCTGTCGATTTCGGGCCTTATTTCAGAAGCATATTTGAATTTAAGATTGCATCCGGGGATCGAATTTACAGCTATCGCAGGATCCGTCAGGATTTTATGGTATACAATCCTTCGGGCAGCCTGTTCAGGATGAAGGTTAACCAGTTCAATGGAACGGTACCAGGCTTCACAAATCTTCCTGATCCAATCCGGATGATCCCGGATGAAGTCCTTCCTTCCCATCAGGGCGGTTTGAGGCATTGCGGGATATCCGGGAAAGGCTTTTGCCCATTCAGCATTCAGATCCATCATTTGAAGGATCGAAGGATTCCGGGCGCGAACCAGGCTAACCAAGGGTTCCGAAATAACCGCGAGATCGGCTTGACCGGCACAGACCGCATTGGCGAGATCGATATGTGTTGGAAAGGAATAATCCAGAATTACATCTTTGTCCGGATTAAGTCCATGCAGATTAAGCAGATAGCGAAAAATGATATCCGGAGTGGTACCTTTTCCCATCAGGAAAATCCTCTTGTTTTTAAGCGATTGCCAGCCGTCAATGCCGGTACCGGATCCCAACAGGTAAAGTGTACCCCAAACGGGAATTGCAATTAATTGATAAGGAAGCCCTTTGTTGTAAAGAATTGCTCCCATGTTGAGAGGCACCACGGCCAGTTCAGGCTTGTCTTTAAGCATTCGGGCCCTTACCAGCATGGGCTCATCAAGAATCTCTATGTTTAATGGTTTTGGAATGATCTTCCCCGGGGAGTCGATCAGGAAGATCATACCCATTGAGGAGGGTCCTTGCAAGGCCAGGAGCGACACGCTCTCCTCGATTCCGGAATAAGATCAGAATTTCTGCACCCGGATTGCACTGATTGATTTGTTTGTGACAAGCCGGATCAAATAGATTCCGGGTGCAACCGGATTCTGGTTTTCATCATCGCCCTGCCAGGTAAACCTGTTTTCGCCAACGAAAAACGAACCCTGATGAATGACCTTAACCTTTTTTCCTGTCAGATCATAGACCGAAAGTTCTCCGCTCATGGTTAGCATGGAGCTGAAAGTGAACTGTAACTGGGTGCTGAACGGATTTGGATAGGCAGTTATATCTGTCTGATTTTCAGCTATAGGATTGCTTCCTTCGGGTGAAGGGAGCGGGATTTTGTACATCGACCTGCCGAAGGTGGCAGCTGTAAGCGTGCGGGTAGGTGCATGAAGATAAAGGTCAAGTACCGGAACTTTTGGTAATCCGTTTCCAAAAATTTCCCAGGTTATCCCTTTGTTTCGCGTTAAAAAAACACCTCCGTCAGTACCAATATACCAGGTGCTCTTATTAACCGGATCCAACATGATGCTGTTTACAGGAAAATCCGGCAGGTTACCCGAGATGTCGTCCCAGGTTTGACCGTTGTTGGTTGTCCGGTAAACATGCGGTAAGTAAGAATCCCAGCGGTAACCTGAAATTGTGACAAAAGCCTCGGCTTTATCGAATAAACTTGTCTGAACACAGGTGATCCAGCGGTCAGGAAGGTTGGCTGAGATGTTGGTCCAGGTGGTTGTCCCGTTTAAAGTATTCCACACATTTCCGTCATCGGTTCCGACATAGATAATATTGGCATCCAGCGGCGACACTGAGATAGTTGTCAGGGTTCCATAGTTGACATTAACTCCCTTGCCATTGGTCAGATCGGAGGATACCGGCCGCCATGACTCTGCACGGTTGGTGGATTTGTATAAACGGTTTGATCCGAAATATAGGATCGAAGGATTTTGCGGGTCCAATTCGAGCGGGCTTTTCCAGTTCATGCGGTCACCGCCGCTGATTCCCTGGGTACCACCCATGAATCCGGCGCCTCCGTCGATCGATCGTCCCAGGCCGCCATATTGATACTGGGCATATATATAATTATTATCGGTGGGATCTACTTTGACCACAAAACCGTCGCCACCATAAATAGATTGCCATCGATTTATCATTCCGTTAGTTACCCGGATCGTGCCATTATCCTGAGTTCCGCCGTAGAACCGATCGGGATTCATATAATCTACCTCACAAGTATAGAATTGAGTAATCGGCAGATTTTCAATATGAAACGGATTGCTTCCCCCGAACCTTGAAACATAAAGGCCCCCATCACTGCATAATAGTGCCAGTCCATTATCTTTTGGATGAACAAATACGCCATGCATATCAACATGGGCATTGTTGAAAGTGTTTACCCAGGAGGTGCCTCCGTTTGTCGTTTTATAAGCCTGAAATCCTGAAACATAAGCGATATTCGGGTTAATCGGGTCGACATCAACTTCGCTGAACCACCACCAATAGGAAGCATTTTCGCCCAATTCAGCGGTCCTTGACCAGTTATCGCCACCGTTAGTAGTTTTATAAATTCCTTGCAGGTATCCTGTTGAATCAGTATAGGTTGCATATAATACCAAAGGATTTGAATCGGAAATATCGATTCCTATTCTTCCAACATTACCTTTTGGCAAACCATTGAGGAGTTCAGACCAGGTATCCCCACCGTTGGCCGACCGCCACAATCCGCTGGTATTGCCTCCGTAGCTCTGATAGGGTGGGCGCCGGGTTCTTTCCCACATGGCTGCATAAATGATTTTAGGATCAGACTGGTTTACACATAGGTCGGAGGCTCCGGTTGAGTCGGAGAGATAGAGAACTTTCTGCCAGTTGGCACCTCCATCGCGGGTCCGGAATATCCCCCGTTCAGAATTATAGGAGAACAGGTGCCCCATGGCTGCAACATAAACCGTATCAGGATTCACCGGGTCGATTTTAACCCTGCCGATACTTCCGGCAGAAGTTAGCCCGGTTTGTGTCCAGGTCGTTCCTGCGTCAGTGGATTTATATACTCCATAACCTTCATACGTATGCGAACCGCCGCCGGCATTGGGTTCACCGGTACCCACAAAAAGAACATCAGGGTTGGTTTTTGAAATATCCATGTCGCCGATTGACAGAGCCACACTGTTATCGAAGATTGGGGTCCAGTTGGTGCCAAGGTTTGTCGACTTAAATATCCCTCCCGATGCGGCACCCAGATAAATGGTGTTTTTATCATTTGCCGGCATTTCAACATCGGTAATGCGTCCTCCGATGTTTACAGGACCAACGAGAGTCCAGCTCTCCTGACCAGATTTTAATCCATTTTTTTCCATTGCCATAGTTTGTTCCATGGCTTTGTAATATAGATCGGAACGAAGTTCGGTAGATGGATAGGCCCGTTGCCGGTAAAACCAATCGTTTGGAAACTTTCCGGCTTCCGGATTCTCAACTTTTTTAATTTTCTGGCAGCCGGTAAGAAAAACAGTTGCTGCTATCACCAGGATGATACTCAGCGGGAAAGGTGATGTCTTTTTCATATTTCAGATATATTCAGGGTACTAAAATAAGCCGTTCTGCGCTCGATTCATAAGTCATTAATTACATTGAGAATCATATTGGAAAAAAGTTACCTGGTATTCGAAACAAGATCATTGCACGGAAGAACAAAAAAGTTATTTTTTAATTCTTTTTCGCCAAATATTCGAATTTCTCTTGAAATGCAATATAGCGATTATTTGAATTTGATTGATATCCTTTTCCAGCTTATATTATATACCAATATGGGAATTTGCTAATTACATGCCTATAGATATATTTATTCTTTTTCTCAGAGGCTTCGGGGTGATTTTTTATAAACTTAAAAGCAGCATTGATATAATTAATAAACTCATCTCCAAGGCCAATTCGCTGTATTTCATACCATATAAAAGACTCGTCCAGCTCGTTCTCAGCCTCTTCTAATAATAATAAGGCATACTCCATTAAACAGACTTATATTTTATTATTATTTCGTTCCAAGTTTTAAATTTTCCATTTCCTGATCTTATTTTCTCAAGCCTTTCATTTATTATTCGCTGATGCTCAGCAGGAAAAGACATCTCATTTTGTTCTTTTGCAATATTATCCCAAAGAAACTGCACGATTTTAATTTTTTCTCTTCTGGATAACTTACTGAGTTTTTCTAATTGTTCTTTTTCCATTCTTGTTGTTTTTACAAAGGTAAGAGAATAAAATATTTTATGCAAAAATTTTGGAATATCTTGCAATATGACACGACGAAAAATATGATAGCAGTGAAGGCGCAAAGGGCCGTAGAGAAAAGAGAAATAAAAATTGAAAATAGAGAAGAACCAACTCATAAATTTTCTATCTTTGTTATCGGAATAACAACAATCTGAGTGGGAGTTTTTACAACCACAAGGATTTAACTATCAATCTGATCCGGAGGAGTTACTAATGGAAAAGAGAATCGGAAGTGTA
>JAPLDV010000649.1 GCA_026391235.1 Bacteroidia bacterium
TGAAAGAGATACCCTATTATGTTTATGTAAGATTTGACGGAAAGGATAATAGTGTTGGCGAGGTTTATACTACGGACCCGCTCCGGGTAAACCAAAGAAGTAAGATTGTTATACATGTAAGATAGTTTCGTAGAGTTATGCAAAGGATCCTTACATATTTTCGGGCTTTAAACAGGTTGATGGTTATGCTTTTTTTGATTTCGGGTTGTGAAAGAGAGCCAGCTCTGGATCATACCGTAGATACTGCTCTGAAAGGATCGTTGTACCAAAACAATGTTGTTAAGCTTGATTCTCTGGTGTTTACAAATCCTGTTCGGATTAACGGGAGTGTAAGGTTTGACCTGATAGGTATTCCACCTGTGATTAAATCAGGTGATATTGTCTATTATCCTGGCGGGGACGGTGTATTTGGGAAAGTTGTTACAGTTACATTCATTGGTTCAAGGGTATTTATTCAGCTTGAAAAATCAGGGTTGGATCAGATATTCAGGGGCATTTCAATTCAGGATACCATCAGCAAAGGTATACTGAAGTCAAGAACAAGAACTGATCCCTCCTCCTGGAATTCAGACTCACTGGAGCTTAAAGGATTATTTTTGTTTAATGGTTTTTGGCAGTCGAAAAGCTTGCAAGTGCTGTTTGCCAATGGTAAATTTTATTCGAAATCTTCAGTCGGGCAGTTCCTTCTTTCAGGTCAGGGGTCGGATCCCTGGTTCGACCGGTTTCGGCTCGAGTTTGATTATTCGCTTGATGTTGCCGCAGAATTGGTTATAAAAACCGGAAGCGCCATGGATGCAGTTGATAGCTTACTGGTAGAACGATCTGTTTATGGCCCCTTTATCATAAATGATTTTCCTGTAACCTATCAGGTCGATAGTTGGCTGGGATTCCATGTAGTGACTCAAAAGGATACGTTTATAACACTAAGATTGTCAGGTATTTCTAAAGGAAACTTGCTAATGAATTACAACTATTGGGAAAGTTGGAAGTTTGTTCAGACTAACCAGGAGCAATTAGCAGATATTCAGTTTTATAACGGGCCCAGGTTATCCGGATACCAAGCTGAAGTATTTGTCAGTCAGGTTATAACTCCAAAGTTTTGCGGAGAGCCCTCGCTATCGCTTGCAAACCGCTTCAAGGCCAGGATCAACTATGACATAGCAATTCCCAACTGGCAATCTTCGCAGGTAGTCAGGGCACAAGGAACCATGGTTCGCCTGGGCTCGACTTTTGGCAATTTTATTCCTGAGCAGGTGGGTGCTGATGAAATTCTGTTGTACTCTGAATCGCAAAACGGTGTGCTTGAAAATCAGCCACCGAAGGCTGAATTTATTATGAACCCAACTGCCGGATTTACTGATACAAACTTTGAATTTGATGCATCAGCTTCTTCTGATCTGGAGAGCCCGGCCGGATCATTGCTGGTCAGATGGGATTTTGACGGAGATAACCATTATGATACTGAGTTTAGCACCAATAGGTTGGCTTATTATAAATACCCAAAACCGGGAATTTACTCTCCTATTCTGGAAGTGAAAGATCCGGATGGTCTCACCGCACGTAAAACCTCTTCTGTTGAAGTTGCTTTATCAACCTCCGCACCGATTGCGTCCTTTACAGTTACTCCCGAATCGGGCAGAATAAGTGATTTTTTTATTTTTAATGCTTACGGCTGTTATGACGCTGAAGACAATATTGACCAGTTAAAAATCCGATGGGATTTCGATGGTGACAGTGTTTGGGATACTAATTGGTCGACCAACAAAATAGAGATTCATATTTTCAAGGAAGAGGGTAATTATAAGGCTAAACTGGAAGTGTTGGACACCCAGGGGCTTACCGGGTCAACAACCAAAATTATTTCTGTAGCCGGAGCTAACATTAAGCCCACCGCTATCTTTACAGTTGATCCGGAGAGCGGAACCACCGAAACCCGCTTTTCGTTTGATGCATCCGGTTCCACTGATCCGGAAGATTTGCCGGAAGTCCTCCAGGTTAGATGGGACTGGGATAACGACGGCATTTGGGATACTGATTATAGAACCATTAAAACGATTCAGCATATCTTCACAGTTTCAGGAACTTTTACAGTTGTTCTGGAAGTTATTGACACCGAGGGTTATGGGGCTACTTTTACCAGACAGGTTGTGGTTACCAATCCGAATACCATGCCAAATGCTGATTTTAGCATAACACCGGACTCAGGTACCATCGAAACAGAATTCACCTTTGATGCTTCAATCAGTATTGATGCAGAAGACAGCCTGGATCAACTTGAGGTTCGCTGGGACTGGAATAATGACAATATTTATGATACCGAATTCTCTACCGTCAAAGTATTCAAAAGGAAGTTCAATGAACCTGGTACGTATATCGTAAAACTTCAGGTCAGGGACAGCGGTGGGCTCACGGATACAAAAGCCAGACTGGTGACTATTGAGTAGAGACGCATAAATGCGTAGTAGAGAC
>JAPLDV010000556.1 GCA_026391235.1 Bacteroidia bacterium
GTCATTATGCCGGCATTATTGTACAATATATCTATACTGATTTTTAAATTCCGTACCTGGCTAATCAGTTGATTTACCTGCGATTCCTCCGAAAGATCGCCATATACAGAATAAACGTTTACATTAGATTCTTTAAGCAACTCAACTGTTTTTGTACAACTTTCCCGAGTTCGTCCGTGCACAATTATGTTGCATCCAAGGTTAGCTAATCCCAGTGCAATTTGCTGGCCTATTCCGCGGCTCGAACCTGTTACCAGGGCATTTTTCCCTTTTAGGCTAATCATTTTATTCCAATTATTTCACTCATAATTATGCTAAAACAACACCTGCATGGTCGATGGTTCAGAATGATATCAAGTTCATCGGACCCGTTTTCATGCCGGTCAAATGATCAGGGAAAATTTCTCCTTCTTCTTTCTCTCATAAACGTCGCGGCTGAACATATAATACCGTGCGGGTTTGTGTGCCACTCCAACCTGTTTTTCATTCAGGGAAACCACAAACTCGAGGTTTGCCAGCTTCTTCCTGAAATTTCGCTTATCAAGGGGTTTCCCCAGTATGACCTCATACAGGTTCTGAATCTGCGAAGTCAGCGGATCCTTCCCGATGGCCGCCAGCCATTGCTGGTCCTTCGGGTTGTTGAGCCGGCCGGGATCGCTGAAAACTGCAAATTGCTCCAGATAAATATCGTTGAGACCCGTCAGTTCGAAGAGGATACGCTGGGCTGCACTGTCGAGGTCCTCATGGTTCCGGATATGATTACCGGGCAAAGTGAGATCTTTAAAAATAAGATCCTTGCCTTTTGGCTTATACAGATGCCTCTCCAGCAACAGAACTTTCAGGCTTTTCAAGTCGTAACCAAGAATTACGCAGTCAACCGAGATGTGCTCGTTAAAGTCGGTATTCATCAGGTTTGTGTATGATTTACACTATCAAGGTTTCGAAATCAAAAATAAAGATTAAGATCCAACATGCAAAATAACGTAAATTATTTTTTTTAAGTGTTTTCTTGTTTTTAATAATCCTTCTCGATAACTTTGATACCTGTTGGTGTACTTTATACACACTCAATTCAATAATGTGGTTTGGGGAAAGGAAGAACACTGGCACAACCCGTGAAGCTTTTATCTAAACAAACAATAACTCGTTTTTAAAACTATTTTCTATGAAAAGACTTTTGCTGTTTGCAATTGTTGCCGCGCTTGGGCTGCAGGTATTTGCCCAGCAGCGCAGGGTAACAGGGCGCGTTACGGCGGATGAGGACGGAAGTCCGATCCCCGGCGTAACGGTCCTGATAAAAGGGACAACCAGCAGTGGGACCATTACGGGTGCGAGCGGGGATTTTTCCATCTCAGTTCCGCAAACCGGAGCCACTCTGCGGTTTTCCTTTGTCGGGAAGATTCCCCAGGAGATTCCTGTGGGGTCGCTCAATGTAATCAATGTGGTGATGAAATCCAGCACGGTAGGCCTCGACGAGGTGGTTGTCGTGGGTTATCAGTGAACCTTTGTATGTTATTGATGCAATTCCCTTCCAGGGTGATGGCCAGGTTGTTGCTGGCTTCGACTGGGCCGGGGGCGCAAACGGACAGAACCGGGTCAACCCTCTGTCTACTATAAACCCGGCGGATATCGTCAATATCGAAATCCTCAAGGATGCTTCTGCAACGGCAATCTACGGTTCGCGCGCTGCCAACGGTGTTGTACTCATCACAACCAGGCACGGCAAAACCGGTGAAACAAAGGTTGCCTATAACACCTTTTATGCCATCCAGTCGCTCCAGAAAAAAATTGGCATGATGGATCTTCCGCAGTTTGCCGATTATCAACTGCAAATTTCCAAGGATCTTAACATGACCCCGAATGAACGGTACCTGGATCCTTCCTTGCTGGGACCGGGCACGGACTGGCAGAATGAGGTTTTCCGCAAGGCTGGTATTCAGAGTCACCAGTTGTCGGTTACCGGAGGCACGGAAAAAACCACCTATGCAGTCAGCGGCGGATGGTTTAAACAGGACGGTATCATCATAGGGTCCGGATTCGACCGCTTTACAACCCGGATGAATTTAGACAGCCAGCTGAAAAAATGGCTGAAAGTGGGCGCAAATATCTCCTTCGCCAAATCCAATGAGAAAATTACTCTCAATGATGGTGGCGATGGCGTAATCATGCAGGCCCTCTCAATGCAGCCTGATGTGGCTGTCAAGGATATGTACGGCAATTATGCAGGGCCCGATGTCTCCCTGGGAGGAGTCAGCTACAACCCCGTAGCCGCTGCCCTCCAGCGCAACAACACCCTCGCACGTGAAAGGGTCATGGCTAACATTTATGCCAACGCAAACCTGATGAAGGGCCTCGATTTCCGGTCAGAATTCGGCATTGATAACAATAACTCAATGAACAAGGCATTTCATCCTACCTTCAAGTGGGGCGCCCTTATCAATACCGAAAACCAGATGCGGCAACGTGAGGAAAACACCTTTTTCTGGATCTGGAAAAACTACCTGACCTATAACCTTAAACTCGGTGAAGCTCACAACCTCACTGCAATGGTGGGTACCGAATCCCAGCGCTCCGACTGGGAAGGCATCCAGATCACCAAAAAGAACTTCACCTCCAACGACATTCAAAACCTGAGCCAGGGCGATGACAAAACTTCCAGCACGAGTGGATGGAAGGATGCCGCTTCGCTCAGCTCCTATTTTGGCAGGTTCAATTATAACTATTCCGATCGCTACCTGGCTACTTTCACTTTGCGTGCCGATGGTTCCTCCAAATTCGGACCCAATAACAAATGGGGTTACTTCCCGTCGGGCTCCCTCGCGTGGCGCATCAGCAATGAGAAATTCATGAAAAATGTGAGTGGCATCAGCAATCTGAAACTCAGGCTCGGCTATGGCCTCGTTGGCAACCAGGCTATCGGAACCTATCTGTACGGCTCCTCCCTGGTTACCGTAAAAACCCCGTTCGGCACCGCATACCGGATGGAGAAAATTTCCAATCCTAACCTGAAATGGGAAGCCACCTCACAGTATAACTTAGGGGTCGACCTTTCCTTGTTTTATGGCCGTGTCGATCTTTCGGTCGACTTGTATAACAAGCAAACCAGTGATATGTTGCTGCAGTTGTCGATCCCCAGCTACCTCGGTGGTTCCGGTTGGGATGATATTTCGGCTCCCTATGCTAACGTGGGGAAAATGGAAAATAAGGGATTCGAGATTACTTTGCTGACCCGCAATATCATGCGTGAAAAATTCAGCTGGAACACCGATTTCACCTTTACCCTTAACCGGAACCTGGTTAAGGAACTTGACGCCGAAAACCGGGTGTATTTTGGCAGCCTCAACTGGTACAGCGAATTCCAGACCGCAACCAAAACCGCTGCCGGGTATCCGCTGGGTGTGTTCTATGGATATCAAACCGAAGGGTTTTTTGCCAACCAGGAGGATATACTGAACCATGCCGTCCAGATCATCGATCCAACCTCAGTTACTGCTGAAGCTCCCAAAGGGAAAAACCTGGTCAACAAAACCACCGGGGTTTGGATCGGGGATATTAAATTCAAGGACCTGAATGGCGACGGGGTAATCAATACTGAAGACCAAACCATTATCGGTGATCCCAACCCAAAATTTTCATTTGGTTTCAACAACACCTTTTCATACGGGCCCTTCGAGCTGTCGTTATACATGGCCGGCTCCTACGGATATGATATTCTAAACTATTCAAGGGTCGTTATCGAAGGTATGACAAGCATTTACAGCAACCAGGCCTCATCGGTGGATAACCGGGCACGCTTCGCTTTGATAGATCCGAACGGATCGGATCTCGATCCGGCAAATGTTTATCTTGCCAATCCGGATGCCGCCCTTCCGCGTCCCACCACAACGGATAACAACCGGAATAACCGGATGTCCGACCGCTTTATCGAGGACGGATCCTACCTGCGAATCCAGAATATCAGCTTATCCTATACGCTGCCGAAAGCATGGTCGCAGAAATTCAATATCGAAAAGCTGAGGGTTTACGTTAACGGACAGAATCTCTGGATCCTGTCGAACTACAGCGGTTATGATCCCGAAATCGGGGCCTTTAACCAGAGCTCCCGGATGCAGAACGTCGATATGGGAAGGTATCCGACTCCAAGAATGATCTCATTCGGACTTGATATCGAGTTTTAATCATGACACCGATTTGTACATCCAATAAAGAAAATCTTATGAAAAATAGTTTAAAATATTTAATGGCATTATCGGTCACCATGCTCCTGGGATCATGCGGCAAGGATTTCCTCGATATCGCACCGCAGGATAAACTGACTGCCGATAATTACTACCGGAATGAAGCAGAAGTGAAAGCCGCAACGGCTTCCCTTTACGGATTCCCCTGGTTTGGTTTCAATGACAAGTTTTTCTGGCTCGCCGGCGACATGTTGTCGGGCAATATGTATTATACCTATGATCAGGAAGGACAGTTCTTCTATTTTACTTTTACTGAAGGGAATGCCCATATTTCAGGCGGATGGAAAAGCCTTTTCCGTGTTGTTTCCTATGCCAACTCCATCATCAATGACATGCCAATCGCTGCCGCAGGCAACGTAGATCAGGGAGTCATTGACCGGGCATTGGGCGAAGCCCGGTTTATCCGCGGGACGGCTTACTATTTCCTGACTGAACTCTGGGGTGAAGTACCCATCGTGGAAAACTCCACTGAACTGGTTACCAGCAATAACACCATGCTTAAGAAAAATACCCGGTCGAGCCTGTATGAATTTATCCGCCGGGATTTCCAATATGCAGCTGACAACCTGCCAACTACCGATGCAGCGGGTCGTATCAATAAATGGTCGGCGAAAGGAATGCTGGCAAAACTGTACCTCACTATGGCTCAGAATCTGAGCGATCCCAAATCAGCTGAATACTTTGGGAAAGCCAGGGAGCTGGCTGCCGATGTGATCAATAACAGTGGTGCTTCGCTCATGCCAAACTATGCCGATCTGTTCAAAATCGAGAACAACAACAATTCCGAATCCATGTTTGCCTTCCAGTTCATGGAGGGTGCTTACGGTATCGGCAACAGCCACCAGGCCAACTGGGCCCGCAGCAGCGTGATCACCGGCAATACCGAGTGCTGGGGCGGAGGGAAATGTGCATCCTATGATTTTACCCAGACTATTGAAAACGGTGACCTGCGACGGAAGTCCATCTACATGACCAAGGACGACCTCTATCCGGAGATCAGTAAAGCTCAGGGTGGATATTTGTATAAACTGGTAAACCGCGATCCCAATGATCCGAACATTACCCTCGAAGGTGCAACCGCAGTCTTGAACAGCGTTAAGAAATACGTTGTCGGGAGTGCGGAAGACACCAATGGCAAAGTATCTACCGGCCAAGCCACGGCAATCAACCAGTATATTCTCCGACTGGCCGACGTATACCTGATCTATGCCGAAGCTGCTCTCGGAAACAGCACCTCAACCAGTGACGGAGATGCGCTTACGTATTTCAATGCCATTCGCAAAAGGGCCAATCTTGTTTCCAAAGGAAGCATCACCTTTGATGATATCCTGAAGGAACGCAGGGTGGAATTCTGTTTTGAAAGCCTGTACTGGTTTGATATCAAACGGTTCTATTACAGGGATCCGCAAGGTGCTTTGAGTTACCTGAACAGTCAGCGGAGGGGTGATACCTATCGCCGCCTGAGCGGGGACAATGTTCCGGATGAGAACCTTTTCGAAGGATATGAACTGATCGCGCCAGATGTGCCCGTAGTTGTAGCTGAAAGCCAGATGTTCCTGCCGATACCTGCTGCCGAAGTCGTTGCGAATCCACTGCTGCTTGAACAGGCAGTTGAATATATCTTTAAGTGAACAAACCGAATATAAATATCTGGAAATGAAAAAGTATATAAACCATTTACCGATCATGCTGATCGCGGTGATGATAACCGGGATGATCGGGTTTTCCGCGACCTCCTGCAACAAGGAGACTGCCGGTGACCCTGAGATTTTCTATGTCCGTGTAACAACACCCGCCAAGTCAGATTCCCTGCTCGTTGGTGCCTACATGGGCAACCTCGTGGCAATTGTCGGTCAGAACCTCGGAAATGTTCAGGAAATCTGGTTCAACGATCAAAAGGCTACCTTAAATCCTGCTTATGTTACGGATAAATCTATCCTTGTGAGCGTGCCCAGTTCTGTGCCCAGTACCGTTACTAACAAGATCCGCCTGATTTTCAGGGATAAAAGTGAAATGCTCTATGAATTTTCGGTGAATGTTCCCGGACCGGTACTTTCGGCAATCAAGTGCGAATACATGCCGGCCGGCGAGCTGATTGAGCTGACCGGTGACTTCTTTTTCGAACCGAAAGTGACTTTCCCGGGTGACATCCAGGGCGTTATCGCTGACTTTGATAAAACAATCATGCATGTGACGGTTCCTGAAGGAGCCGGATCCGGGCCGATCACGATACAGACTAATTTCGGCAAGGTCAATTCAAAATTCCTCTTCCGGGATAACAACAACGTGATTCTCGATTTCGACAATACGAAACATGAAAGCTGGACCGCTCCCATCGCCCTGGCTGCTTCCAATCCCGACCCGGCACCCTGCTCAGGCAACTATGCCTTTTTTAAGCATACAGCGGTTGGTGAATGGATGTGGACCAATGAACTGACCCTTCAGTACTGGGCTCCACGGAGTGCCCGGGGGAATGTTCCAGTTGCCAAAGGTCAGGTGAGCGACCTCGTTTTCCGGTTCGAAGCCAACGTTCCAATCGAATGGAAGGATATACGAATGGAGATTTTCTTTGCCAAATATGATGAAAATCATGGCCGCGATGATGCGGGCGTTGCAATAGCCCGATGGAAACCCTGGAAAAAGGGTCCATACAAAACCAACGGCTGGGAAACCATCTCCATCCCTCTGTCAGAATTTAAGTACAGCACCAGCGATGGGAACACTGACGAAATCGGCTCTTCCGGTATCAAGGACCTGTCGGTTTTGACCAACGTGACCATGATGCTGTTCGGACCGTTTGAAACCGGCACCACGGAGAAAACTCCCGTACTCATCTGCGTTGATAATTTTCGCATTGTTTCCAAATAATTAACATTAGCAATCATGATAAAAAAAGTTAAAGGATGGTTAGCAGTCACACTTGCATGCCTCATGGTATTTGGATTGCTGATGACATCCTGCGAAAAGGAAAAGGACACTGCAATTGTCCTGAACAGTTACGGACCTTCACCCGTGCTCCGCGGAGGTGAACTTAAATTTATCGGCAACAACCTGGATCAGGTCACCAAAATTGTACTTCCAATTAATATCGAAGTCACCACTTTTGTTACCAAAACATCCGGATTGTTAGTCGTTACCGTTCCCGAAGCGACCGTAAACGGGAAGGTAACACTGAATACACCACAGGGTAATATCGAAACAAAAACCCTGCTCAAGATCTCTGAACCCATTGCGATTCAGTCCATTACTCCATTAACGGCCCGGCCCGGTGAGGTAATAACCCTTACAGGTACTTACCTCAACCTTGTTAAGGCCGTGACCTTTACCAAGAATAAGTCAGTCACTGTTTTCGATTCACAATCCAATACTTCACTTCAGGTGAAAATACCTGTGGATGCTCAAACAGGACCCATTATTTTATCCAATGGCGCACCCGAACCGATCCAGGTTGAATCCGAAATGACCCTGACCGTTTCACTCCCCGCAGTTACTCAGATGAGTCCCAATCCGGTTAAAGCAGGTACTTTGCTAACGCTGCAGGGAACCAACCTGGATCTGGTACGCGACGTGGTTTTCGGGGGAGGCACTAAAGTTACCGACTTTGTTTCCAAATCACTGAGCAAACTTGAAGTTAATGTTCCGGCGAATGGCAAGGACGGCAAAATCAAATTGGTGGTCGCTTCGGAAGTTGAAGTGACAGCCGCTAACGACCTGTTAATGGCCGTTCCGGTTATCGGAGGCATCTCTCCGAATCCGGTTAAGAACGGCGCTGCTTTAACGGTCAGCGGAACCGACCTTGATCTGATCACCAGTGCTTCCTTCGGCGGCGGCAAAGCCGGTACGCTCAAAGGAGGAACAGCAACGGAGATCACGGTAACCGTACCAATTGATGCCACTGCAGGAACGGTCAGCTTCGGAACAGCAGCAGGCAAATCGGTTTCTTCAGCCAACCTGGCCATGGTGGTTCCAACAATAACCTCTCTGTCACCAATGGAGCTGAAAACCAACGCCAATCTGACTATTTCAGGAACCGACCTTGACCTCGTTGTCCAGGTTTTGTTCACCGGCGGCAACCAGGTTACCGTAGCCAATCCCGGTGAAACGGAAATCGTTGTGTCTGTGCCATCAGGAACAGTTTCAGGACCTGTAAAGATTATTACCACAAACGGTACCGAGGTCACTTCAGCTGAATCGCTCACAATTCTGGCCTCGAATGTTCCGGTTATCACCGATATGCCGCTGGCAATGAAACCCGGTCAGATGATCACCCTGATTGGTGAAAAACTGAACCTCCTTACCGATGTGATTTTCCCGGGAGATGTGAAGGCTACCATGTTTGGTGAAAAAACCGCAACAAAACTGGAGGTCGTTGTTCCTTTGACAGTGAAAAAAGGGAAAGGAAAAATCAAATTTGTCACCAGTGAAAACCAGTTCTCTGAATCCCCCGAAGTGATGATAACAGGTGTTGATCCTATTAAAGATCCCACCCTGGTATTCTTTAACTTCGACAACCTGAATAGCTGGTGGGGAGACGCAGGCGCAGCGTAAAACGATCCGGCACTTTCACTCGACGGTACCAATTACTGGCGCGTCAACAAACAGTGCAGCGGTTGGACAGGCTTATTCTGGAGAAACGGAAAAAATGACTTCCCGGCCGACAGGATTGGTACCGATGTTGCCAAATATGTGGTCAAATTCGACATCAACATTCTTGAACCGATGACCGGCGGCCAATTGCGCCTCCGCTTTAAAGGTACAGAAGGTGATTACTGGTATTGTTGGGCTCCCTGGGCCGACACGGGCTCCTATCAAACCGATGGATGGATTACCGTTACCATTCCAATCACCGATTTCCGTGATAACTATTGCAGCGGGTCCAATAATCCTATCGATTTCTCCAAAGTCGATTCTGATTTCGGAATGGCTTTCGACTCGGGTGCATCAATGGTAAACATCTGTATTGATAATTTGCGCTTCGAACTGCTGGAATAACAGCAGCAGTTTCTTTTTATAGTTGGTTAAACAATCAGGGGTTATCATATCGAACATATTGGTAACCCCTCTTTTTTCTTTGTATTTTTACTATATGAAAACTGAAAAACTGCTCCTGTCGGGATGCCTGCTGATGTTAACCATGGTTGAAGCAGTAAGGGCCCAAGGTACAAAATATGAGGCAGAAGCCGCCCAGATGGCAGGCTCCCTGAAAGTGGAAACTACCATTACCGGCTATTCGGGTAACGGTTATGTCGCTAAGTTTGAATCAGATGGGGACAAGCTGACATTCGGGTTCAGTCTCGTTTCTAATAATGTCTATGACCTCTACATCGGATACGCTGCACCATACGGGGACAAGATCAACATTGTCGATGTAAACGGCAACCGGGCTGAAGTTCAGTTTAAGAACCAGGGAAACAGCTTCCGTGAGGTTGCTTTTGGAAAAGTGCACCTGAAAGAAGGCCAAAATAGTGTCGTAATCAGTAAAAGCTGGGGCTGGTTCATGATCGATTACATACGTATCGTTATCAATACAACTCCCGATACCCCTTTCAATATCTCTTATAACCTGGTTACCCCTGAACCGGCGGTGATCGCCCAAAAAGAGTTCCGATACCTCATCGACCAGTTCGGGAAGAAAATTCATTCCGGGGTGATGGACATGAAGGAAGCCGAATGGCTCAAAACCAATACCGGTAAATATCCTGCCCTTCTCGGGCTTGACCTCATGAACCACACCCGGACCTATTCCTGGTTCGATAAGAATACGCTGATCAATGAAGCCACAAGCTGGTATGCCAATCATGGCCTGGTGGCACTCTGCTGGCACTGGCGCGATCCCCTTCGTAAAACAGAAGAGTTTTATACCGATAAAACCACCTTCGATATATCCCGGATTTCAGATACACTATCACAGGAATATAAGGCCATGGTGAGCGATATCGATATCATTGCCCCCTGGCTGAAGGCCCTTAAAAATGCTGATATACCCATACTCTTCCGGCCGCTGCACGAAGCATCGGGCGCCTGGTTCTGGTGGGGCGCCA
>JAPLDV010000218.1 GCA_026391235.1 Bacteroidia bacterium
ATATTTTTAAGTTCCCGGATGTTCCCGTTCCAGGGTTGTTCGCTAAGCCATTCGATTCCCCCCGCCGATATCTGTTTAACAGGAAGTTGATAAGCGGCTACTGCCTGATCAATAAAATAGTCTGCCAGTAATGGAATATCATCTTTTCGTTTGCGTAGCGGAGGTATTTCAATCTGGATAAGGTTGATCCGGTAAAGCAGATCCTCCCGGAACAACCCCTTTTCCACCTGTTGGATTAAATTCCGGTTGGTTGCACAGATTACCCTGACATCCACACTGATGGTATGGGAATCGCCAAGCCGTTCAAAGGTTTGATCCTGCAGAACCCTGAGCAGTTTAACCTGGGAAGTCAGGTCCAGTTCACCGATCTCATCCAGAAAAATAGTACCAGTGTTTGCCATTTCGAACCTGCCCGCCCGGTCGGCTTTGGCATCCGTAAAAGCACCCTTTTTGTGTCCGAATATCTCCGACTCAAAAAGGCTTGATGAGAGTCCGCCCAGGTTGACCTTGACAAATGGTCCCTTTGCCCGGGTACTATGCTGATGCAAAGCTTCGGCAATCAGCTCCTTGCCTGTTCCGCTCTCGCCGGAAATCAGAACCGGAGCATGCGTGGGTGCCACCCGGCGTACAATTTCAAGTATCTCGAGCAATTTTGGATCCTTGCCGATGATTCCGGGGAATCCCGGTTTCCGGGACCCCCGATCATCAGAATTATATAGATTGTTTAGGCTTTCCGAAAGAGCGATCGATGTTTCGATTATTTTCAACAATTGGTGGTTATTCCATGGCTTGGTCACAAAATCGGCAGCCCCGAGTTTTATGCCTTTAACAGCCAGCTCAACTGAACCCCAGGCCGTGATCAGTATCACCGGAACACCCGGTTTGAGAACCCGGATCTTCTGCAGCAACTCCAACCCTTCATCCCCGGTTATGGTCATGGAGAAGTTCATATCCAGCAAAACCAGATTGAAATCTGACTGCCTGATTTTTAGCAGTATTTCTTCGGGTGTTGCTGCACAATCCACCTCATAGCCGGCCTTGGTCAGGAGAAATTTCAGGGAACTTCTGATCGCCGGATCATCGTCGCACACCAGTATTCTTGAGGGTTTTTCCATTGTTTCGAAAGTAGGCATAATTAATCACAAAACCACGAAGACAATGCTTGCAGTCAGCAGTTGGCAGTCAGCAGTTGGCAGTAGGCAGTTGGCAGTAGGCAGTTGGCAGTAGGCAGTTGGCAGTAGGCAGTAGGCAGTAGGCAGTAGGCAATAGGCAGTCGGCAGTAAGAAGTAGAGACGCATATTTGCGTCCCTACAAATTTTTAAAATGTTTGGCAAGATTTTTCTCCCAGTTAAATATTTCAAATTTGTCGACGATCCGGCCGTCGGGGCCGATCAGAAAGCAAGTCCGGGAGCAATAATCGGAACGATAATTTTTTGCAAACTCTTTATTATCTGGGGTATCGGCATTAACCAGCTTTCCGGCAAGGTTCCACTTTTCGATTTGTTTTAAATATCCCCCGGCTCGGTCAATCACAACCATATCCAGCTTTGACCCGTAAGTTTCAGCCAGATCCTTATATACCTCCTGGCTGCCTGGAACTGAGTAACATGCTGAAATGTTTACCAGTAAAACATTCGAGCCTTTGTAGTCTTCCGATGAAATCGAATCGCCATCGGTGGTATGACATTTGAATGCCGGAGCGAGCACGCCAATTTGAGTTCCGGATTTATCGGCGTAGTGGTCCTCCCTGACCAATGTAATATAGCTGCAATCCTGGGTGAGATCGGCAAAACGATATACTCCCTCCTTTAGCAGGATAAATTCGCCTACCCCAACATACTCACCCGGAGCAACAGTATCCTTTAGAATGCCGTTTCCACCAATTACCGCTAGCTGAGGTCGATAGGTATAAAACCTTGATTCAGATATAAATAATTCAATTTCATAACTTGATTTTTCCAGGTTAAACCCGGTCGTGAAATGCTGAACCGCCGCATACCAAAGACCATCATCTCTCCAGGTACCAAACGCCAGCCAGTTGGTAGCGGTCACATATTTCTTTCCGTTATATATCTTATAGTCACAGGGGATCAGCTTCTCCCGTGAATACAAGTCTATAGTCTCAACCTGCCGGACGGGATCATCCCTGAAATCCTTGTTATTATTCTGATCAATAATAAAAATCGGATCCTTGCCTCTCATGCCGGTAAGGAAACAAACCGAATTATCCCGGAGGGAAATAGGGTTCAACGGATCAACTTTCTTGGTCGCCACCATTCCTTTCCAGTAGGGGGATGCCTTCTGTTCCTTTGTGATGCGGTGATAAGCATAGGCATCGTAATCAACAACTTCACCGCGTAGTCCGATATCCGTAATATTATCCGGAAGGATTACCTCAAAACCCAGGGAATCCAGGGAGCGAAAAATCAAATCATTAATACCCCTCCGGTAATTCAGCAATCCTCTGCCTTTTTCCTGCTTCATCCTAAGCACCAGGGTATCTGGCAGGTTCTTCGACTGAGTCTGGCAGTCAATTTTCGAACCGATGCCTAAAGCTAGTCCGATCAGAATAATTGCAATAAAATTAATTTTCATTTGTTAACTATTTACTATACAATATTTTAACTGATTCGATTACGGGAGGACGCGCGGGTCCTCCCCTACTGCCGACTGCCAACTGCCGACTGCCGACAGACGCAATTATGCGTCTCTACAACTGCCTACTCCGTCTTCAGCGCCTCCGCCGGCCTTATCTTCGAGGCGATCGATGCCGGAATCCAGGTGCTGAGCAAAATCAACAGAACCATCATGACCATGCTGATGGCGACCGACAGGTACATTACCGCCGGCCCCACTTTGGTTATCCTGATGGAGGGAACCTGAATATAAACCAATGCCACTACAATGAGGCCCAGTCCGCCCAGTACCAGGTTTTCAAGGATCAACTGAGTTTTGATAGATTTGGCTGTCGAGCCCAGCGCCCGTTTCACCCCGATATCATGTATTCTCAGGTTGGTGTTGTACCAGAGGATACCGATAACCCCCAGTAAAACGTTGATCAACAGGAAAATGGCGAGTAATACTCCGAGGTATTTGCGTTGTAACCTGTCCAGATTTTCGGTGCTCCGCATATTTTCAAACGAATACGTACTGCGGATAAACCAAACTTTAGGATCCAGCACTGAAAATATTTCATTCTCAAAAATATTAAGGAAGTTCTCTTGTTGACCCGGTTTAACACGAACCAGGAGTTCCAAAT
>JAPLDV010000726.1 GCA_026391235.1 Bacteroidia bacterium
CAACAACCGACAACTGACAACTAACAACTAACAACTAGCAACTAATGCAATCCGGCTTCGTAAATATTATCGGAAATCCCAACGTAGGCAAATCCACCTTGATGAATGCCCTCGTAGGTGAACGGCTGTCAGTGATCACGGCAAAATCGCAAACAACACGGCATCGCATTTTCGGCATCGTTAACGGTGATGATTATCAGATTGTTTATTCTGATACACCCGGTATGATCAAACCGGCTTACAAACTTCAGGAAGCTATGGTAAGATCAGCCAGATCAGCCCTTTCCGATGCTGACATCCTTCTATATGTGACGGATGTTATGGAAACCGCTGATAAAAATCCGGATATTATTGCCATTGTTCAGCAATCAAAAGTTCCCCTTCTCCTGATCCTTAATAAAATCGATATCAGCAATCAGCAACAGGTGGAAGAACTGGTGGGAAAATGGCACGGGATTTTTCCCAAAGCTGAGATCTTTCCCTCATCAGCCTTGCTGAAATTTAACCTGGATAACCTGTTCACCAGAATTTTGGAACTATTGCCCGAAGCTCCTCCCTATTTCGATAAGGATCAGCTAACCGATCGCCCCGAGCGCTTTTTCGTAACAGAGATCATCCGTGGTGCAATTCTTGAGAACTACCAGAAGGAGATACCCTACTCGGTTGAACCGGTAGTCGAGGAATTTAAGGAGGAAACTGATATAATCCGTATCCGGACTGTTATTTACGTAGAGCGGGATTCCCAGAAAGGAATTCTGATCGGTCATAAAGGATCGTCTCTTAAACGGGTCGGTACGCAGTCGAGAAAGGATCTAGAAGTCTTCTTCGGGGAAAAAGTATTTTTGGAAATGTTCGTAAAAGTGGCCCAGGATTGGAGAAACAGACCCGATAGTTTGAAATCTTTTGGCTATGAACTCTGATTCAGAAAGATATAATTATGGCAAATATTGTTGCAATCGTTGGCCGGCCCAATGTCGGCAAATCAACACTTTTCAATCGAATTACGCAATCCCGTCAGGCAATCGTTCATGAGTCGAGCGGGGTTACCCGCGACCGTCATTACGGCAAAGCCTTCTGGAACGGGCATGAATTCTCGCTGATCGATACTGGTGGGTATATTACCAACTCCGATGATGTTTTTGAAGAGGAAATAAGGAAACAGATCGTCCTCGCCATCGAGGAAGCCGATGTCATTATTTTTACCGTGGATGTGGAATCCGGAATTACCGACCTCGATCAGGTTGTTGCCGGGCTTTTACGCAAAGCAAAAAAACCGATTTTCCTGGCTGTCAATAAAGCAGATAACAACAAACGGTTTATGGAAGCCAATGAGTTTTTCAGCCTTGGCCTGGGAGAGATTTATCCGGTTTCAGCAGTCAATGGAACTGGCACCGGTGAATTGCTTGATGCAGTGACCGGCGCATTCGAAAAAGCCATATTTGAAGAGGAACCGGATATTCCAAAATTTGCTGTAGTAGGCCGGCCTAATGTTGGGAAATCATCCTTCATCAATGCCATGATCGGCGTTGACCGGAATATCGTTACGCCGATATCCGGCACTACCAGGGATTCCATTCATACGCGTTATCAGAAGTTCGGGCTCGACTTCTTCCTCGTGGATACCGCCGGTCTGCGGAAAAGAGGCAAGGTTTCGGAAGATGTTGAATTCTACTCGGTGATGCGGTCAATCAGGGCTATCGAAAACTCCGATGTTTGCCTGCTGATGATCGATGCTACAGAAGGCATTAAAGCCCAGGATATTACAATTTTTGGAAATATTCAGCGCAACCGTAAAGGAGTGGTGATCCTCGTTAATAAATGGGATCTGGTGGAAAAAGATACCCACTCCACGAAAAATTTCACCCGTGAGATTCAGGAGCGAATAGCTCCCTATACCGACGTTCCGATCCTATTCACTTCAACCATCACAAAACAAAGGGTACTCAAGGCTCTCGAAACAGCGATCGAGGTATATAATAACCGCCGACAGAAGGTCCCGACCCATAAACTCAATGAGCTTCTTCAGGAATTGATCATCGCTTATCCCCCACCGGCCAATAAAGGTAAATTTATCAAGATTAAGTACGCTACGCAGCTTCCAAATCAAACTCCTTCATTTGCCTTTTTCTGCAATCTTCCTCAATATATCAAGGAACCATACAAGCGCTATCTTGAAAATAAAATCCGCGAAAATTTTAATTTTACAGGCGTTCCGATACAAATTTTTTTCCGGGAAAAATGATTCATATCATGTTAAGACTAAGAGCTTCGGCTAAATATCTTGCAATTTTGGTGATTCTGATTGGCTGCAGGAAAATCGTGGATTATCCTGATATACCAGTGATCAGTTTTACTTCTGTAATAACCAAGGATTCCGCCGATGTTCTCGATAACCCTGTCAAGAGGGTCACGGCAACCTTTCATCTCACTGATGGAAATGGCGATATGGGACTTAAAAATACTGATACGATAGGTCCCTTTAACAAAGACAGCGCATATTACTTCAACCTCTTTATGCAGGAATACAAAAAGGAAAACGATAGTTTTACCGAAGTACCTGCACCGGGTGGATTAAAAAAATACCGCATCCCGGATCTGACACCAAGCGGTCAGAATAAAACGCTTATTGCCGATATATCAGTGACCATCGAATATCCCTATTCCATCGACAATCCACTTCCATTTAATGAATTCAGGTATGAATTTTATGTAGTCGACCGGAGTTTGAACATTAGCAACAAGGCTACCAGCTCAGTGATTATCTGGTAGATTATTCCGGCTTAAATATCGGCCATTCCAGATAAAAACTGGTTCCTGCATTTTTTCGGGTCTCAAACCAGATCTTGCCGTTGGATCCCTCCATGATTTTTTTGGCAATGGCCAGTCCAAGTCCCATGCCCGATGATTTAGTGGTGAAGTTAGGCTCGAAAAGCCTTGATTGAAGCTCCTCCGAAATTCCGGCTCCATTGTCGGTAACCGTAACAATTACAGTATCTTCGCCTGCTTCAATAGATATATCAACAACTGGTTCTACCCCATCGGCGACCGCCTGGACTGCATTTCTGATCAGATTGTTAAAAACCTGTATCACCTGCTCCGGATCGGCAAAGATTAAAATCTCACCAAAACCCTTATAATTCCTTACCAGGTTAACTTTGCAGGTATCTTCAAACAGATGCGTAATCCGTTGGATTTTTTGCGTCAGATCGATGGCCTCGAAATGGGCTCCCGGAACCTGTGCAAACCTTGAGAACTCGTTCGCAATATTGGATAATGTTTCAATCTGGTCAATCAGCGTGGTGGTCATCCGGTCAATGTGGGTATCCAGGTCGGGTGCTCCGTCTTTCCAGGCTCGCCTTAAGTGCTGCACACTCAATTTCATGGGTGTCAACGGATTCTTAATTTCATGGGCAATCTGACGGGCCATCTCGCGCCAGGCACTCTCCCGTTCCGACCGCGCCAGCTTTTCAGCACTCGCCTGCAATTCGCTCACCATCCGGTTATACTCTTTAACCAGCCTGCCAATCTCATCATCTCTCTGATATTCAATGGTCTGATTCTTCCTTCCAAATCGCAGACCTGCCAGCTTGCTCTGCAAAAGCTGCAACGGACGTGATACCTGATTGGCCAGCAAAACGGCCAGAAAAACCGTCAGAAGTATCAGGATAATATAGGCATTGACCATGGCCACTACAATCGTGGAAATCTCCCGGCTGGTCTCACTTTGCCTGCTAAAATAGGGAAGGTTCAAGTACCCCAGAAGTTTATTGTATTGGTTATACAATGGCACGTAGGAAGAGTAATATCCCAGGCTTTCAATGCTTTCCCTGATAATAAAACGTGGTTTCCCTTCATGGTGCATAGCATAAAAAGCATGGGGATTCATTTTGTGACCTGCCAGAAAATAATCAAAAACCTCCGGGCGTGATGAAACGATTAGATTACCGTAAACATCGAAAATATTCATGTCGGTATTGAACACATAGGAGAATTTTATCATAAGTTCATTCAGGCTGCGATAGTTCTCATCCTTCCATTCTTTGGTCAATCCGGAAGTCTTTCCCAATTTATTCTGCAGATCAGCCAGCAGGGATTCAGTCTTCTCAATGATCAATTTCCGATTACTTTGCTTGTACTGCTGAATCACGTAATAAGTCATGCCTCCTCCTATCAGCAAAAAAGAGAATACCAGAAAAGACACCATGGTGAACTGAATCCGCTGCTTCAATCCCAGCACCGGGAGTTTGAAACCCCTTGGCCAGCTTATAATCGTACTCAGCACCATCCAGACTAAAAACAGAAATACGAAAAAATAAGAGAAGGTAACCAGATTATCAACCGTTTTATTGGATTGCCGGCTGATAACAATTTCGTTGTTATTGTCGATTTTTTTTATCCAATGATCATATCCATCCGCTTTAAATCCAATTACTTCGCCTAATTTACCCGGATAAATATCACTGGTAAGGCTGTAATCGAAATCCCCGCTCGTCAATTGAAGGTTACCCAGGTGGTATTTGGCATAGGAATAACTCTGATCAAGGCTGTCACGGTCGATCTTGCCGGTAATCAGCAACTCGGGATAGCCCAGTTCCTGGGCAACAAAACGGGAATAAATGTTAATGATCAGGCTGGTCCTATTTTGGGGATCCCCGGTGAAATGATCATAAACCCCAAGATATTCGATCACGCCATCGAAATTATCGAGATAGAAAAACCCGGCTGTCCCC
>JAPLDV010000579.1 GCA_026391235.1 Bacteroidia bacterium
CAATAAGAAAAAAAGAAAACCGATCCGGGTGTTTAATCCGGGCAATTCGACTGTGACTGCAACTGGTTTAACCTTGACTGTTTTTTCGCGCCATAGGAGAATCATGGCCATCAGCATCCCAAACACAAGATATTGCCACTGAACTTGTTTAAAGATCCATAGCATCTCTCCGCCTGTTTTATTGGAAAGGGAATCCCTGAAAAACTCTAGGATAAATCTAAGGCTTGCGAATAAAATAGCTGAACTGAGTAACAGGCTTCCCGGTGCTTTCCAATATTTGCGCAATTTAAAAACCAGAAAGGCTACCAATAATCCGCCAACCGTCAGATAAAGCTGAACGGGATGAACCGGAAGCGAATGAAGATCTGTATAAGTCAGGAGTCCCGATTCAAACTGATGGTAATGCGGCAAAGTCATCACCGGGTACTGAACCGACCAGGGCAAATTAGATGCAGTGCCGAAACAGCATCCGTAAAAGAAACATCCAATCGTTTGAATTGATATAGCTACCGGAAAGGCTATTGCAACGGTGTCGAGCACAGATTGGCGGAACTTCAGGAAATGCCTGGCGAGCAGATATCCTGCAAAACCAAGCAGAATTCCACCAAACATTGTTTTCTCCGGATTTTGCAGGAAAGTATGGTATTCAAACATGTAGCGCCAGTCAGCGGCTGACTAGGAGAAAATTTTGGTCCCGACCACAACAAAGATCCTTATACAAGCCAGGACCAGTATCCAGGAAACAAGAGGGAATTTCCTGCGGTAACCCTCATAGATCAGGATTGCGTAGGCGATCAGGAATGCCAGCACGTAAAAAACCTGATAAAGCAAGCTCCCATCGGCAAAATCCATCATCAGATGTTTCTCCATGGTTCATAAGATTAAAGGTTATTATATCATCCCAATTTTTTAAAACGGTCGTTTCCTGACGATCCTGATTACATAAGCATAATCGCAAGGCTTCGTTTTAGGGGTCTCAATGCTCAATCCCTCTTTTGTCATCTCCCACTTCAGCTCCTTACCGTCCCCAAGCATGGTGACGGATGCAATTTCCGACGGATACAGCCCGGCCCAGGTGTTTCCCTCTTTTCACCGGGCCAATCGAGAACAGTTGCATACAGATTGTTGTCCT
This sequence comes from Bacteroidia bacterium, assembly GCA_026391235.1. The sequence goes on from JAPLDV010000579.1 coordinate 1,133, forward strand.
TAACGGTGAACCGGATATCCTGACCCGTATATTTCATGTCATTCTTCTCATTGAATCCGCCACCCCGTTCGAGCTTCGTCGGACCTTCGCCGGCGGTCACCCAGCAGGTGGTGCCGTAAATGGCATCTCCGTTGATCTTCAGCCACCGGCCCATTTCCAGCAAGCGCTCCTTCGCCCCGTCGGGTATGCTGCCGTCGGGCTTCGGACCCACATTAAGTAGTAAATAGCCATTCTTGCTTTCCCGATCCACCAGGTTATCCACCAGATTATCAACGGATTTGTATCCCAGGCCGATCACATACCCCCACCCTTCCCCATCGTCGATCGATGTGTCGGTAATCCACTCGTAATATGTCAGGTTAGCTTCCTGACCCAGCTCCAGGTCGAGAAGGCCTGCGCCCGGTGGCAAATGATTGCCTTTGTAGGTGACCACCACTTCTTTGTTGTGCCTGGCGGCATTATTATAGTAATAGGCCAGCACTTCCTGCTTGTATGTATCGGTCACCAGTTCAAGTCCGAAGTCGAACCAGATGAAATCGGGGTCATATTTGTCGATGACCTCGATGATCTTGCCTTTCCATTTGTCGAGAAAAGCTTTGTCGGGCAAGGCCCCTTTTTCGTGTACCGGACCGTAAAGCCCTGAATACCTGGGATCACTGCAGTCGTAACGCTTGTCCCAGGTAGGGAAATAGAACCAGTTCTCAGCATGGTGAAAAGCGGTTACAAATTTCATGTTCCGCTTTTTGATGGCTTTGGAAAGCTCGCCGACCACATCCCGTTTGGGGCCCATTTTGGCAGCGTTCCATTCCGAATATTTCGTATCCCACATCGAGAATCCGTCGTGATGCTCGGCCACCGGTCCAGCAAAGCGGGCGCCCGCCTTTTCGAACAGGTCCGCCCACTCACCGGCGTTGAATTTCTCTCCGGTAAACATCGGTATGAAATCCTTGTACCCGAATTCCGTGAGGGGCCCATAAGTCTTTTCATGATATTTCCGTGCCGGGCCGTCGGGATTGTTATAAACGCTGTTGGCATACCAGGTGGCGTTCGGGCCCTGTGCCGGAACCGCGTATACTCCCCAGTGGGTATAAATGCCAAACTTGCCGTCGCGCAGCCACTTCGGTGTATGAATTTCTTTCAGGGAATTCCAGGTCGGCTGGTAAATTTCCTGGGCAGGGACTTCGATTCCAAATTGCAGCAGTAATAAAAGGGCAGCCGCAACGAATAACTTTTCTTTTTTCATGTCAGTAATCTTGAATATTATCAATTTTGTAGAGACAGATAATTATCTGTCTCCGCCAGTTTGGCAAATTGCGAAATTGCTGCTTCCCAGGCCAGCAAATCGACATAAACTCCCGTACCCGGATTTATGGTGCTTTCGAAAGCATGGCACAGCACATCGAAATGCGCCACCAACACACCTTTTGAACTCAGCAGAGACTTCACGCGGGCATATTGCTCCTCCAATGACTGATTCTCCGCAGAAGTAGTGACGAGCAGCGCCTTTTTACCATAACGCGACACAACCTCTGTCAACTCATCGATACGGCCACAGCCAAAAATGATTTTTGTTGACTGGTGGTAATTAAAATTCTTCATTTGTTCTTTTTTAAGGCGCAAACTGTGCTAAGCTTGTGAATTAATCAGGTAGGTGTTGCACCTTTCTGTGTACACACCCAGGCTGCAATTTCAGTGGCTTCCTGGTGAACCTGAGACAGCGGAAATCCCTTAAGTATTCCGGCTGTAAACACAGCGGTAAAGGCATCACCCGCACCAACGGTATCGGCTACCTGTACCCGGGGTGCCTCAATAAATGAATACTCCTCATGGCCGGATATTATGCTTCCGCGATCACCCATGGTATAAACGATATACCTTAATTTGAACCGGTTGAGCAACTGATTCAGCTGAGTCCGCAGATCGCCATTCAAACCGGTAAAACCTGCCACCACCGGCAGTTCATCATCATTAAGCTTAAGCACGTCCGAGATTTCGATGGACTGCACTATGGTTTCTTTTGTGAAATACTTCTGCCTGAGATTGATATCAAACACCTTCAGGCAACCGGATTTTGTTGCTTCGATCAGGGAAACTATGGATTTTTGAGATTCAGCATTTCGCTGAGCAAGGCTCCCGAAACAAATTGCATCCAGTTCACCCGCAAGAGTAAGTATGGATGAATTCAACTGAAGATGATCCCAGGCAACCTGTTCATGAATGGTATAATCGGGGTGCCCCTGTTCATTGAGTTTAATAGTTACCGTGCTGGTCGGAAAACTGTTCTGCTGAATGTAATCATCGGGTAAACCCAGCCGGTTAACTGTCGTTATCAGTTCATTACCAAGATCATCACGTCCGATAGCACTGATTACGTAGCATTCGCAACCAGCGCGCATGGCATGAAAGGCAAAATTACAGGGAGCACCTCCCAGCTGCTTGCCGGATGGCAGCATGTCCCAGAGAAATTCGCCGACTCCGGCAACTAGTGGTTTCTTATTCATCCCGTATTGATTAAAGATCAATCATTACTTTCATCGGTTTATCACCCTGTTGTTCATTGAATGAGAACATCCAATTCAACGGCCAACGGATTATCCCGGGTGTACTTTTCGATTATTGCCGGATCCGGTTTTGGAATCAGGTAACTTTCAATGAAATAGATAAATGTGCAGATCATAAATAGCAAGCATGCGTCTCTACATCTCCTTTGACGTTGCCAACCCGATTACCCTGCCCTGGTTACCGACGGCACAATAGAAATGGTAAACGACTCCGTTATGATAAACTACCCATGGTTTATGTGCGTATTCCTGGTCCCAGGGTACGGAAGGTTCAACAAGGTGCTGTCCTTCCCATTTCGTCCAGTTAACCAGATCGTAAGAGCAGGCGAAAGTATCGAAAGCATTCGGTTTCCAGAATGCACCGAAATAGAACATCACCCATACATCGCCGATCCTAACAACCTGCGGGTCCCCGGAGATACCGCTACCGTTATCGATGACTGGATCTTTTCCGAAACGCACCCATTGCCTCATATCATTGGAAACTGCCATTCCTATGCGTTCATAACCGGATTCGGTTTTGCCATTATAATACATGACAAAAGGCCAGCCGAGTGTTTCTGATTCATCATAGATGACATTGCTTTTATATTGTGTAAGCTTTTCCCAGTTTCGGCAATCAGGCTGGTCTTTGGTCAATACCGGCTCTTCAAGGCGAATCCATGGTCCCGGTTTGGTGGGGTCGGTGGTCCAGGCTATACCGATTGCCAGCGGGTCAGTTTCATAACCTTGAAGGGCGCCGCCGAGGTAGGATAGCCAGTATTTCTTATCAAATTGCCGAAGCTTATAAGAACCTTTCCAATCAGGATCCTGCAATGCTATGTAACCTGCGGCCTGATAAGCATCCCAGGTGCCATCACGGAAAGTCAGGATCTTGCCCAGCGGCTGCCAGTGAAGCAAGTCGTCGCTCCCGGCCAGATGAGTTTCATAGCCCAGTTTATTCATGCATATATACATCATATACCATTTCCCGTCTTGCCTGAATATGCTCGGGCAATCAACGGGATCACCATCCTTACCTGTGATCACCACACCATACTTATATGGAGTTTTAACCTCTTTATAGATTTCATTCATCACTTTAACCGGAACCGGGCGATCCTCCCGCGGAGGCGAAAGCAACATTCGGAAAGGTTTATCACGGTCACAAACCAGCCTGCCATCAACAACCTCAATTTCAGCTGCTTGCAAGGCCGTATGCCGGTTGGAGAAGGGTAAAACGCCATCGCGCTCAGGCGCATTTTCAGTGTATGGATGGGTAAAATAAATGATGTATGCACGATCCCCGCATACTACAACATCTGCATGCTTACCTATGGTTCCATCACTGTTCCGCGTTCCCGGTTTATCGAGAATTTTGCCCTGATAGATCCAATTTTCCAGATCTTCCGACCGGTATACGTCCAATCCGCTGTTTGGATCTTTGATCAGCCAGTAATGGCCCTTAAAACGAAAAGTTTTGGGCCCTTCTCCATACAATTTTGAGACACCGGGATCTTCCACCGGTTTCCAATCCTTAAGATTATTGCTCTCAACAGCCAAAGTTTTGGATCCATTGCCTTCATCCTTATACCACATGCGCCAGGAACCGTCAGGCTTTTTAAACAGTGTTGCATCGATACAGAAATCGGAACTCAGGGGGATTCTCTTGTCGAATTTCCAGTTCCACAGATCTTTAGAGAAGTAATGCAAAATATGACGTTCTCCGCCCCAGTCACGGTGAGCATTAGCAGCACCAGGTACATAACTGACAAAAAGGTGATATTGGCCCTTGCCATCGCGGATCACGTCGGGCGCCCAAAAAGAATATGCAGAATCCGGGTGCGACAAAGGGAGCGTACCCCTGTAAACCCAGTTCATCCCCTGATCCTTCGACTCAGCTACTCCGATTTCCGTACCATGGCACCATTCCACGCCGGGAACATCGATTTTGGCCCGTCGCTGAGTATAAAACATCCACCAAACCCGCTTGTCAGGGTTCCAGACAAGAACAGGATCGGCAGCTCCGTCATATACCGGATCCCGATATAACGGTGCGGGCGTGTTAGCCGCAATAATCTCAGGATCTGTTATTTTAACCTCACGTATAGGAAGTTGTGCCATTGCGTCTGCAACAACAACCCCAACTGATATCCCGATTATAAGAATTGCCGTTCCCCTATTCACGATCTCTCCCTCTTAACATTCTTCACGTTCTTTACGTTACTCACATCCTTAACGCCCTCACGTCCTTAACGTTTACAATGTCCATCCGCGCCGGTACTCGCGTTTGATATACCGGTTAGCATCGTCATCATTGGTTACCTTCATGTTATCGCCATCCCAGAGGAGGCGTTTTCCGGGGACACGAATAGCCAGGTTGCCCATCAGCACCATTTCGGTGAGCGGACCTGAATAATCGAAGTTTGAGCAAGGAAGTTCACCGCCCTTGCAGGCATCTACCCAGTTCATTTCATGGGTGGTATCGATTCTTTTTAAGGTTGCCGGCAAATCTTTGTATTCGAGGAAACGCTCCTGCGGGAACATCTGTACGTCGCCGCCATAAGTTGAGCAAACGATAATACCTTCGTCCCCGATGAACATCGATCCTCCGTCGTCAGGGATTTTTGAGCTATCCACATCGGCCGGCCAGGTGGGCAATAAACCTCCATCATACCAGGTAAGCCTTACCGGAGGCATATTCTCACGGGCAGGGAACTGGTAGGTAATCATGGATGCACTTGGATAAGTTTCCTTATTCTCAACACGTTTCCACATTTCAGTAAC
>JAPLDV010000559.1 GCA_026391235.1 Bacteroidia bacterium
GTCCAGTTGATTTTTGATTCCAAAGGAGGGAATATCATTCATGCCAAGGGTAACGGAAATTTGCGTATCTATATCCCTCCGTCATCGGGTTTTACGTTGACGGGTGATCTAACCATTGAACAGGGTGATTATCAGTTTGCCCTGCAGAATATGCCTGTCAAAAAGCTCCAGATCGAGCCGGGAGCCACGCTGAAATGGACCGGTGACGTTTCGAATGCGCAGCTCGATATAGATGCCGTATACCGAACGAAAGCTTCGCTTTATGATTTGCTGCAGGATGAATCCAATCCTGACCTGGCTCAGCGGCTGCCGGTGGAATGCCATCTGCTGATGACCGGTTACCTGGGGACCCCGAATGTCGATTTTAATATTGTCCTGCCTCCGACGAGCAATGATATAGCCCGAACTCAGCTGCAAAACCTGACCAAAGAGGACCTGAACAAACAGGTGATTTCGCTGCTGATCCTTAACCGGTTTACACCCTTGCAGGGCACGAGCAGTGGAACCGCCAAAGGAAAGGGGTATGAGAATGCCGGACTTTCGACTACCACCGAGGTTTTATCAAATCAGCTGAATTACTGGATCTCCCAGATCAGTTCGGATTTCGATGTGGGGTTCAATTACCGCCCCGGCGATCAGCTTACCAGCGATGAGGTTGAAGTTGCTCTTTCAAAACAATTCCTGAACAACAGGATGACCATCAATGTTAACGGAAACTATGATGTTCGTCCATCAACAACCAATACCAATCAACTGGTTGGTGATGTTGAGGTCGAGTATAAAATTAAACAATCGGGAAAAGTCAGGGTGAAGGTTTTTACCCGGGCCAACGATCATCTGTTATACGAATATGCTCCTTATACTCAAGGAGTTGGACTGTTTTACCGGGAGGAGTTCGACACTTTCGGCGATCTTGCCAGAAAATACCGTGATAAATGGTTTCGGAAATAGGGGTTAACAACTCGTCTGATAACCGGTTATACTAAACAGTTCGGTTGGTTCGTTTTTTCAATACTTTTATTGGGATAACTAATAACAAAAATCATGAGTTTGATGTTAATGTTTCAAGCAGGTTTTCAGGCAAATGCGGCAACCACTGCAGCTAAATCTGTCGACGCGAGTTTATCAGTCTGGGATCTAACGTTAAAAGGAGGTTGGGTAATGATTCCCATTTTCCTTCTTTCTATTCTGGCGGTATATATTTTCGTTGAACGATATTTTGCAATCCGCAAAGCGAGTACAGAGGATCAGAGTTTCATGAACCGTGTACGGGAGTTTATTCATGACGGCAAGATTGAAGCGGCCATACGCCTCTCTCAATCTACCAATACGCCGGTTTCACGAATGATAGAAGTGGGAATTTCCCGCATTGGCCGGCCGATGGCAGATGTAAATGCTGCCATTGAAAACGTTGGAAGGCTTGAGATATATAAACTGGAACGGGGGCTGGCTTCACTTGGCGCTGCTGCAGGTGCTGCCCCGATGCTTGGGTTCCTGGGGACCGTTTTGGGTATGATCAGGGCATTTTATGACATGTCAATGGCAGGTAGTACCATTGATATCGGGATTCTCTCAAACGGGATCTATACCGCTATGGTGACCACCGCTGCCGGTCTGCTGGTTGGCATACCCGCCTACTTTTTTTATAATATCCTGGTTTCAAAAATCGAAACAGTGGTTTTCGTTCTCGAAACACGTTCATCGGAATTTATGGATCTGCTGAATGAACCGGCCAAGTAGGTCTTGAAAAAACAGAATCAATGGCAATAAAAACACGAAATAAGATAACTCCGGAGTTTAGCATGGCTTCGATGACGGATATCGTATTCCTGCTGCTGCTCTTCTTTATGATCAGCACCACCATGATCAGTCCGAATGCATTGAAATTGCTGCTTCCGCGAAGTGACGGACAGGTTTCCGACAAACCCATAACCACCGTATCGATAACCAAGGACCTGCAATTTGTACTGGAAAA
>JAPLDV010000240.1 GCA_026391235.1 Bacteroidia bacterium
CGAAAACAAAAAATATCACGCTGATATTCGGAGCTGATACCAACATTGGACTCTTCGCATATGCCGACCGGGAAAAGATTAGGCAGGTGCTTGTTAATCTGGTGACTAACTCAATTAAGTATGGTGTAGATAATGGCCGGACAAAAATCAGCATCTATGACATGGTGGAAAACTATTTAGTTGAGATTTCAGATAATGGAATCGGTATCGAAGAAAAGCACCTTCCCCGTCTTTTTGAGCGCTTCTTCAGGGTCGACAGAAGCCGTTCCAGGACCGAGGGCGGAACCGGCCTGGGGCTTGCCATTGTAAAGCATATCGTTGAGGCTCATGAACAAACGGTCAATGTCAGAAGCACCCAGGGCCTGGGATCGACCTTCTCTTTCACGGTGAAGAAATCATAAAACCGTTGTTTTTCTTACATTTGCCGCAGAAAAACAACAATAATGCCTTTAAACAAATTCAGAAACATTGGAATCGCCGCCCACATTGACGCGGGTAAAACCACAGTAAGCGAGCGAATCCTCTTCTATACGGGCATAAACCGGAAAATGGGTGAAGTACATGATGGCCAGGCCACAATGGACTTCATGAAACAGGAGCAGGAGAGAGGGATCACGATTGCCTCTGCTGCAATATCCGCAATGTGGAAAGGATATCAGATAAACCTGATAGATACTCCGGGACATGTTGATTTTACCGTTGAAGTTGAACGGTCGCTTCGCGTAATCGATGGAATGATAGCGGTATTCTGTGCGGTGGGAGGAGTTGAACCTCAGAGCGAGACGGTCTGGAACCAGGCCGATCGCTATAAAGTTCCGAGAATCGGATTCATCAACAAGCTCGACCGCACCGGTGCTGATTTTTCTGAGGTGGTAGCGCAGATGAATACTAACCTGGATGCCAACGCAATACCATTTCATATTCCGATAGGTGTTGAAGAAGATTTTCAGGGAATTATAGATATTATTGAACGCCGGGCCTATGCTTTTTCCGATCATGAAAGAATTGAGATTGCTATTCCGGATGATTATCTCGAACGTTGTGATGAAGCCCGGTCTTTTCTGGTTGAAAAACTTGCCGACTACAACGATGAGATCATGAATCTTTTTCTGGAAGACCAGGATGTTAGTGCTGAATTATTAAAAAAAGCGGCACGCGAAGCAACCATTAAACTGCTGATTACTCCTGTTTTTTGCGGTGCTGCATATAAAAACAAAGGCGTCCAGCTGCTTCTCGATGCTGTAATCGATTACCTTCCCTCACCGTTGGATAAAGGTGCTGTAATCGGGACAGATATTGACGATCCGGAAAAGGTGCATACCCGCTGCCCTTCGGCAAAAGAACCATTTGCTGCACTGGCTTTCAAATTGATAACCGATCCGTTTGTCGGACAGCAAACTTTTATCAGAATTTATTCCGGGAAATTAACCAGTGGAATGGCAATTTTAAATTCCACCAAGGGAAAACCAGAAAGGATTGGCCGTGTAATGCGCATTCACGCCAAGGACCGCGAGGAGATCCACGAAGCCGGGCCGGGCGAAATTGTGGCACTCATTGGAATGAAAATCACCAAAACGGGTGATACCCTTTGTGATCCGCATCATCCCATCTGCCTCGAAAACATTACTATTCCTCCGGCAGTTATCGAACTGAAGGTCACCCCGCCTACCCAAAAAGAACAGCAGAAGATGGGTGAAGCACTGAAAAAACTGGCTAATGAAGACCCTTCCTTCAACGTTAGGGTGGATGAAGAAACCAATGAAACAATCATTGCCGGAATGGGCGAACTTCACCTGGAAATCATTGTCGACCGCATGAAACATGAATTCGGAGTGGAAGTTGAAGTCGGTGAACCGGCAGTGGCGTTCCGTGAGACAATCCACGACGAGGTTGAAAGTAACTATAAGCATTCCAAGCAAACAGGCGGCAAGGGGCAATTTGCGCACACCGTTATGCGTATTGAACCGAATCCGGGTAAAGGTTTTGAATTTGTTGATAAAATCAAGGGCGGTGCAATACCCATTGAATATATTCCGTCGGTACAAAAAGGTATTCTTAAAACCCTGGCACTCGGCATATTGGCCGGATTCCCTGTTGTGGACGTCAAGGTTGTTCTCCTCGACGGAGGCTTCCATCCGGTTGATTCCAGCGATATGGCTTTCCAAACCTGTGCATCCATTTGCTTCAAGCATGGATTCTTGAAGGCTAATCCC
>JAPLDV010000015.1 GCA_026391235.1 Bacteroidia bacterium
AAAATTCTGTTAACGTTAATTTAGGCAAAGTGGCATAAAAGATTCAAATACTTTAGTACCTTTAGAAAGATTTAAAACTTAAATACTATGCAATCAAATTTTATTTACTACATCATCGGGGCCCTGGTGCTCCTGTTCCTCTTGTGGGGAATCCGTATTATTCGCCCTACTCATAAAGGCCTGATCGAGAGGCTGGGCAAGTACCATCATTTTGCCACTCCCGGGTTTAACTGGATCATACCGGTGATTGATAAGCTGTACCAGGTGAATGTAACCGAACAGATGGTGGATGCTGAACCTCAGGAGATTATCACTAACGACAATCTGAATGCCCGGGTGGATGCGCAGGTGTATTTCAGAGTTAAGGACGATGAAACGAGTGTGAAAAACTCGGTGTACAATGTCAACAATTATAAATGGCAGATCGTGAACCTGGCACGTACCACCCTGAGAAACATTATTGGTACACTAACGCTGAAATCAGCCAACAGTGAGCGGGGGAAAATTAATTCCGAATTACACAGAACACTATTGGATGAAACGGCCAGCTGGGGGATTGATATCGTCAGAACAGAACTGAAAGAGATTGATCCGCCAAAGGATGTTCAGGAGACCATGAACAAGGTGGTAAAGGCTGAAAACGAAAAGATTGCAGCCATTGACTATGCCACCGCCCGTGAAACTGTTGCCGATGGTGAAAAAAGGGCCAAAATTAAGGAAGCCGAAGGGTATAAACAGGCTAAAATTCTGCATGCTGAAGGGGAAGCCGAGGCTATCAAACTGGTTAACGAAGCAGCCGACAAGTTTTTTACCGGAAACGCCCAGCTATTAAAGAAGTTGGAAACCGTTGAAATTGCTCTGAAGGATAACGCTAAAATCGTGATTCCGGAAGGCGGGGAATTGGTCAATATTATTGGTGAGATGGCCGGCGTACTGCCGCTGAGGAAGAAGGACGAGAAGAAGGAATAAACGTGAGGATGTGAGGGAGTGAGGGAGTGAGGAAGTACCCTCCTCACGCCCTTAACTCGCTTAACTCCCTTAACGGATCAGATATAATTTCGTCTGGTTCCCATCCACCCACCTGCATCCGTCTTTCGTAAAGACACCCTGCTCTTCATAACTGATCACCACATCTTTGTTGTTCCATTCGGGAACAGCGGTCGTTGAGCTGAATTCAATGGCATATACCGTGTTCAGGTGGAGCGGGTATTCCATCACCCGGGGCATCTCTTCCGGAACAGAATTGAGCGGACGGTTATCAATGGCAGTGCCGGCATCGTGACCGTAATAACCTATCGGATGGGAGTAAAGCCGGGGCCTTAATCCTTCTGCTGTGGCTTTTTGAATGGTATTATCTGCAATCTGACGGCCGGTGAGCCCTTCCCTGAATTCTCCCATGAATACATCTGCCAGCCGAACTGCCTGAGCAAGCGCATTTTTTAATCCTTCGGGGGCATCCTGCTCATCAGGCAAACAAACATACGCATGCCACTGCATGTCAGTACATAAGCGCAAATACCGGATCCCTACATCGCAGTGCAAAAGATCTCCTTTACGGATGATACCGGGATGATCTTTATACAATTCTGTCATTGCCGGGCTCCTCTGGATCGACACCGACGGTTCGAACCAGGTATCCAATCCAAGCATGGTGATCCGGTCGCGGATCCACCAGTCAACATCATCCGTGGTTGTAACCCCTGGCGTTATAACCCCGCTGGAAAAGAACTCAGCGATCAGATCGTGCTCAATGCCGCACAGGTGGCTGTAAATATTCAACTCATCGGGACTTCGGGTCTCGAGCCAGCCGACACAGAGTTTTTCCGCGGATACCAGTCGTTTGGAATATTCAGGTCCGATGTGCCGTTCAAGTTTCTCTTTCATGGTGGCACTTAATCCGTCGGCTGTCCGGAAGTCGACCGAAGTATTGATGCCGATTTTTTTCGGGTCCAGCTTTATTATCAGATCGGCAAGATTTTCAAACTGCGAACGTGTACGATCTTCCCAGGCTGGTTTATACAGGCTGCCTCCGCCTCCGAGGGAATATCTCTCGACAGGTTTATCCCCTCCCGGATCAAAAAAGATCAGAAGATTGGTCCGCCGGCCCTGGAGCAGGGGCTCCGGTAACAGGCTCCAAAGAAGCGGGTCTTCATTGGTTTCCCGGCAAATGATCAGCCACATATCAATCCCTTCACGGCGCATTAAATCAGGAACGATATGGTCCAGTCGCCAGGGCAGCCATTGATTGATGAGTTCGGCCCGCTCCCTTTCAGACAAAATCTTGTCGATGTGCCTGAGGCCAGTCTG
>JAPLDV010000400.1 GCA_026391235.1 Bacteroidia bacterium
AAGGCGAATTATACCAGGCGCGTAGCGCCGTGGTAAAACAAATGGAGTGAAGTTCGAAGCGCAAGAGTAACAATCCCGCCAACATAGTTGGCAGGGAAGCGTAGTGGGAAAAGTGACACCCTTCACTCTTCTCCTTTTGCCGGCGACCAGTCCAAAAATAATAATTGAAATAAAATAAATTGGGCATATATTTAATCATATAGTTTTAAAATGCGTTATTTGCCGAGAGACCCATAAAATCACGGGTATGACCCCAAAGCAAGCTTTGGAAACAGATTCCGCAGAAAGCTGCGTGGTATTAAACCCTCCGCTGCGCGGGATTGTTCAACTGACCAATTCCGCTACGCCTATAGTGACCTTTAGGTTATTCGCTTTCGGAATTGGAGTTTCAACAATAAAAAAATCGAGGTGAACTATGAAGAAGAAAGATTATCTCCGGCTGGTCTTGATTTTGGCCATCTTTTTTTTAGCCTTAGGTGGCTGGCTGCTTCATCTGCGGATACATCCACTTGCCAAAGACGCGGGGAATTACATACCCTTCGTGGCCGGGTTCATAAGCATAATCGTCATTCCTGTCTTATTTATTTTTCGATCAACAATTCCTTTTGCCTATCTTATCAATGGTATGACGGTAATCATCGGTACAATCACTATGGCTCATTTTACAATTGAAAATCCCCCGCAAGTATGGACTTTACAGTCCATTTTTCTCGGAACGCTTCTGGCTGATATAATTCTTCTTTGGGGTAAATTTGCCGTGGGCATGGCCCTTTTTGATCTTGATCCTGTAATAAGCCGACCTGACGCACCGATGCGCAGCGGTAGATTTTTCCGCTTTCCGAATATGGGCTTTTGGTTCGCGCATCTTGTCACATTAACCGCCGTTTACCTTATCGGCAGTTATTTCTGGAAATAGGAGGAGGGCATCATGAAATATTTTATGTTATTCCAGCCGGGCTGGTGGGTATTACATGTTCTGGCGATTTTACTCCTGCTCTTGATCGGTCATCTATAATATGCTAAATCGTGTATGACCTTTAGGTTACGAAGGCGGGAATCCAGTAGCGCATTCTTCGCTATTCACTCTTCACTTTTCACCATTCGCACCTTGCTCCTTATATTCAAATATTTATCTTGCTAAATATATAAAAACTTATATAATTGATATGTGACCATGAAGTTATTAAATTTCGTCGGCTCTAGTTTGGATGATTTACGGGATTTCCCGGAAGAAGCGCGTCGTGCTGCAGGTTTTGAACTTCGTGCCCTTCAGGATGGATTCGAACCACGAGATTGGAAGCCTGTTGGGTCTGTCGGGACGGGTGCAAAAGAAATCCGAATTCATGTACTGGGCGAGTGGCGGATCATTTATGTCGCCAAGATTCGTGATGCTATTTATGTATTGCATGCATTTCAAAAGAAAACACACAAAACGAGTCAACGTGATATCGATCTGGCTCGTAAAAGATACAAGCAAATTGGAGAGTAATTTATGAAAAAATTAATTGTAGCATCATCGGGCAATGTATTTGTTGATTTGGGATACTCACAGGATGAGGCCGCGATTTTGCAAATGCGAGCCGATTTGATGGCTGATATTCGGAAATTCATTAAAACCAAGAAACTTACACAGGCTGCAGCTGCAAAGATTCTCGGCATCAGCCAATCGCGGGTTTCCGATTTAACTACCGGCAAATGGGAAAAGTTCAGCCTTGAAATGCTGATCACACTTGTCACGAAAGCCGGCATGCACGTTAAACTGAAGATAGCCGCATAGAGTGCGCAGGCGGGCGAAGTGCCCCCGCGTGACCTTCAGGTTATTCATGGTAAAGCCAGCATCCTCTGTCATTCCCGTCGTAGATGCCCTTTAGGGTACGAAGGCGGAAATCCGGCTTTTTCTGTCATTGCGATGAATCCGCATTTGCGGACGAAAAAGCAATCTCTTTTTATAACTATTCAACGGTAAACTATTTCTTCTTGCATTGTAATGAGACCCAAACTTTAGAAACAAAGTGAACTGAAGTTTGTTGGTCGAATTAATGACATTCGCTGAAAACGAATCCTGAAGTGTCTGGATGAAGTTTGAAGCGCAAATGGAATTATCCCCTGTGCAAAGCACATAGGGATATCCCCGAAGCGAAGCGTAGTGGGATTATAACACCTTTAATCAAAGCACATTTAACTCTTGAACTATTCTCAATAAATTGCTAAGAAATCCACAGCTTGTAAAAAACAAACCAACATTCCTTTTGTGAGATTTGCCTATGATTGAAAATACCGTGGCAGCATGGCACAAACTGATTGAAACGAAGGATGCAGCCGGTTTGGATAATATTCTGGCTGATAATGTTGTA
>JAPLDV010000550.1 GCA_026391235.1 Bacteroidia bacterium
CGATGGAACTTTTAAAGGGATTTTTTTAACCAGGTTGGCAAAGAGGTCGAATACCTGAATTTCCCGTGACGGTAAAAGCAAAAGAATTTGATCCCCGGATTCTATCATTCTGTATTCCGAAGAATCGGTTCCGGAAGGAAGATTCAGCGGTTCAGATTCCACCAGGGTTCTCAGTTGCTGATCGATATACCGGATGCGAAAAGTGGATCCATCGAGTACCCAAAATCCCCCCTGACGTGATACGGCAAAGGCGAGAGGGGCGGTCATCCCAAGATCGTCGAGTCTGATCAGCCCTGAGAACGGCGCCAGGCGATTGTTCAGAAAACGAAGAAGGTTGAAATCTTTCTGATAAACCAGAATCCGCATCGGATCACTGGCATCGATCATCGTGATGCGGCCGGTTTGCGGTTCGGACCATGAATAGGCGGAATCTCCTTTCGAATCATACTTGACCAACAATCCGGAGCTTATTATATAATATTGCCCAAGGGGATCTGCCGATATTCGGTCGGCAGAGATATTCCACACTTTTATAGTATCCGGTTTCTCATGCCAAGAAGCGGGGAACTGACTCAAAGGATTTGCACCAGTGCCGAGAATAATTCCCAATAGGCTAATAAAGAAGGTCATGGGATAAATATCTGTAAAATTTCTTCAACAATTTTCCGGTCATTGGATAGCCTCGGCACTTTATGCTGGCCACCCAGGCGGCCTTTCATTTTGAGCCATTCATAGAAAGTACCTGTTTTCACAGGAATGACTTCGGGAGGATGAAGCGCAAGATTTTTGTAACGCTTGGCTTCATAATCAGAATTTGCCGACTTAAGAGCATTATCCAGAAGCTCGGCAAAGAAATCCGGATTCTCAGGCAGGTGGCTGAATTCGATCAGCCATTGGTGGCGTGCTTTCTCGCCTTCGCCCATAAAAACCGGGGCAGCCGTATAGTCTGTGATTTCGGCGTTCGTACCCATGCAAGCCTTCCGGAGTGCGAATTCAGCATTGTCGATGATGAGCTCTTCACCAAAAGCATTGATAAAGTGCTTTGTTCGACCGGTAATTCTGAATTTTACAGGTTGCAATGAAGAAAACCTTATGGTATCTCCAATCATATATCGCCACAATCCACCGGTGGTTGAAATAACCATGGCGTAATTCCTGCCGGTTTCAACTTCAGCCAGGGTTAAAGCTTTCGGATGTTCGGAGTCAAGGTCATCTACAGGAATAAATTCGTAAAAGACTCCATAATCCAGCATCAGCAGCATATCAGTACTTGCGGGATCATCCTGGATGCCGAAAAATCCTTCGGAGGCATTGTACGTTTCCATGAATTTTACCCGGTCGGATCCGATGATTGATTGAAACTGTGAGAGATAGGGAGTAAAACTGACTCCGCCATGAATGAATACCTCCAGGTTTGGCCACACTTCAGAAATGCTCAGTTTACCCGTTTGTTCAAGAATTTTTTTAAGCAGAATCAATGTCCATGAAGGAACCCCGGCCAAACTCGTCACATTTTCGTGGCAGGTGAATTCGGCCATTTTATGAAGCTTCTCTTCCCACTCATTCATCAGGGCGATAGAGAGATCCGGAGTTCTTATCCAATGAGCATAAGCAGGCAGGTTTTGCAGTAGAACAGCAGATACATCACCGAAGTAAGTCTCTGAATTGATATCCGATACCTGGTGGCTACCCCCGATTGTAAGGCTTTTGCCCGACAGGAGTTGATTATCCGGATAATTGTCAAAATAAAAGATCAGGGTATCCTTGCCGCCCTGGAAATGGCAATCTTCAATATTGTCGCGTGTAACCGGAATAAACTTGCTCTTATCTCCTGTTGTACCGGAGGATTTGGCAAACCATTTTGTTTCACCGGGCCAGAGGATATCCGGCTCCCCCCGCATCGACCTGTCGATGTAAGGTTTTATTGCCGGATAATCCCGTACCGGTATCTGGGAAGCAAATTGCTGATAGTTTTCGATGCACTGGAAAGTATGGTCTTTACCAAAAGCCGTATTCCTTCCAAGTTTGATGAGCTTGGTCAATGTGTCATTCTGAACTTCTACGGGATATCGTTTGAAAAAGTCGATCTGGTATTTTCGCTTCGTTACGAACCAGGAGATTATTGAATTGAGTATCGGCATTACTGTCGGGGCAAATGTGTGGAATCAAAAGTACATAATTATCCCTACTTTTGGGGTTTTATGATACACCTACTGTAATGAATTGGTTGGATATTGTCATCATTTTGATTCTTGCCGGAGGCCTTGCTTCCGGTTACAAGAATGGCTTTGTAGGAGAGCTGGCTTCCATAGCCGGCCTGGTTTTAGGAATATGGGGCGCAATAAAATTTTCATGGTGGACAGCAGACCTGCTCGAAGGATTTGGTTTGAAATTCTCGCTTATGCCGATTATCTCATTTATTGTTACCTTTCTGATTATCACAATAATTATGCAGATTATTGCGGTGATTATCAGGAAATTGCTTGAAGCGATATCCCTAAACTGGATCAATAAGGTTGCTGGCATTTTCGCCGGTATTCTCAAAGCTGCCATTTTCGTCAGCGTCATCCTGCTGGTTTTGGATGCGATCAGTCAGCGTTCTCCGATTATTAAGGAAACCACCCGGAGCAAATCGCTTTTATATGAGCCGGTTTCTGAAATAGTGCCCACTCTGCTGCCTTTCCTTAAACTGGAAGAACTTGCAAAGGCGGGAAAGGCTCGGGATGTTCCAGCCAACGAGCCATAACGTTAGGTTTAAAGGTAAAATAGTTATCTTTGCCAAAATTTTTGGGAATGAATTTCGTTGAGGAACTGCGCTGGCGCGGTTTGATACAAGCCATAATGCCCGGCACAGAAGAGATGCTTGAGGAAGGAATGGCTTCCGCTTATATTGGATTTGATCCTTCGTCGGATTCCCTTCACATCGGGAATCTGGTGGGAATTATCATATTAAAACACTTTCAGTTATACGGCCATAAACCTTACGCTTTGGTGGGTGGCGCAACGGGAATGATCGGAGACCCATCGGGTAAATCCGAAGAACGAAACCTGCTCGACGAACAGTCGCTCCGCCACAATCAAGAACAGATTAAGAGGCAATTGGCTCATTTTCTTGATTTTGAAGGCGATACCCCTAACCGTGCCATTATGGTTAACAATTACGACTGGATGAAGGAGTTCTCATTCCTCCGGTTCATCCGGGATATAGGGAAACATATTACAGTTAATTACATGACGGCTAAGGACTCTGTGAGGAAAAGGCTCGATTCGGGCATGTCATTTACCGAGTTTAGTTATCAGTTGGTTCAGGGATATGATTTCCTGCATTTGTACCAGCATTATGGGGTAAAACTTCAGATGGGCGGTTCCGACCAATGGGGAAACATTACCACCGGAACAGAATTGATTCGCCGGAAAACAGGTGGCGAAGCCTTCGCTCTTACCACACCTCTGATCACTAAAACCGATGGCGAAAAATTCGGAAAAACTGAATCCGGTACCGTATGGCTCGATCTGGATAAAACATCTCCCTATCATTTTTATCAGTTCTGGTTAAATATAGCCGATGATGACGCAGTTAATTATATCCGGATCTTTACATTTCTGAACCAGGAGGATATCAAC
>JAPLDV010000233.1 GCA_026391235.1 Bacteroidia bacterium
CCTTACGGTAACGAATGCCAATGGTTGTGCAAGTTCGGGTCATTCTTTTACCGTTACCATCAATACGCAACCTTCAGCTCCAACAGGAAGCTCAACCCAGACCTTATGCAGTGGCGCTACCGTTGCAAGCCTGTCGGCAACAGGTTCCGGCATATTGTGGTATGCCGCCGGCAGCGGCGGCTCTCCCCTGGCAACCGATCTGACTTTGGTCAACGGTACACATTATTATGCGAGTCAAACGGTGAGCGGTTGCGAAAGCTCCGGCAGGCTGGATGTGACCGCTACGGTTTTCAGCTCGGGTTCTTGGATGGGGACCACCAGTACCAACTGGTTTACAACAACCAACTGGTGCGGCGGCACTTTGCCAACCTCCTCAACTAATGTAACCATCGCTGCCGGGTTATCGAATTATCCGTCAATCGGAACCACAGGGGCTGTATGCAATAATATCTCTATAGCCTCCGGAGCTTCGCTTACCATTGTGGGTTCAAATACGCTGACCGTATCCGGCAACTGGACCCACAGCGGTACATTCACCGCAAACACTTCCACTGTCAATTTCAACGGAACGGGCACGGGAAGCGTAGGTGCAAGTAACTTTTACAATGTCACTTTCAGCGGTGCAGGAGCCAAATCGGCCGCAGGTGCATTGGCCATTGCAGGAAGTGTGAGCATAACCAATAATTTCACTGCGGGCTCTTACACGCATACGGTCAGCGGCAACTGGAGCAACAGCGGGACATTTACGGCTACCGGATCAACCATCGATTTTAATGGTTCGGGTGCGGGAAACATAGGTGCCGGTAATTTTAACAATGTTACTTTCAGCGGAGCCGGTGCAAAAACGGCAACCGGCGCATTGACCATTGCAGGCAATGTGAGCATAACCGGCAATTTCACTGCCGGCTCCTACACCCACTCGGTCGGCGGCAACTGGTCAAAAAGCGGGTCTTTCACAGCTACCGGTTCAACCATCGATTTTAACGGTTCGGGTGCAGGCAACATCGGGACCGGCAATTTTAACAATGTCACCTTCAGCGGTGCGGGAACGAAAACTGCGACCGGTATTTTAAATATCGCAGGTGCTGTAAGCATTACGGATAATTTCAGCGCCGGTAATTACCTACATACGGTACAGGGCAACTGGTCAAACAGCGGGACCTTTCATGCAAATTCGAGTACCATTTCTTTCATCGGAACATCTTCAACCATCAACGGGTCAACTTCAATAGCATTCAATAACCTGACCCTGAACGAAACAGGAGGGGCAACTTTAGGGATTGCCACATCGGTTGCGGGAACGTTAACTCTGACTTTAGGCCTTTTGGACATCGGAAATTTCAACCTTACCATTCTGTCAGGAGGTTCGATAAGCGGAGGAAGTGCCACCAGCTATGTGAAAACAAGTGGTTCCGGACGGCTGAAACAAACCGTTCCCGGCTTGGGTTCCGTTACGAAAAACTATCCTGTGGGCCATTCGGCTTATAACCCAATGGCAGTCAAGTACAATAACGTTGCTGTTTCGGACAATTTCAGCATCCGGGTGGAAGATGCCACCATAACAAATGCCAACAGCTCTAAAACGGTTAACCGGAAATGGTTCCTGATTGAGGATGCCGCAGGAACTGCCGACCTAACTTTAGCAGCTACCTATAATACAGGGGAAGGTGGGAGCGGTTTCAGTAACTCCTCGAGCCCCCAGGTAGGATATTTTGATGGTACTTCCTGGGCCTATCGTCCCATTACTTCGGGATCAGGTACCACTACCTTTACCGCCACAGGTTCAGCGCCCGATTTCACCAACACCTACGGTTTTTTTGTCCTCGGGAGCGACGATGCATTCAATGCAACCAAGCTCGCAGTAACGAACCTTGCCCCTGCAAACCCGTCGGTCGGACTGGCAAACACGACCATTACAGTTCAATCGCAGAACAGTCAGAGCGTTCCTACCATGGTTGGTACTGCTACCGGCTTTAATTTGTCCTGTACGAATACAACTATGTCGACCATCCCAAGCGGTAGCATTGGTCAATATACCTATGAAACCAGTGTGGCACCCATAACCTTCACCGAATCCACCTTAAATACCGGTACATCAACCTATGATCACGATGCGACGGTAACCGCCACTGGAACTTCAGGAGAAACCCTTTCAGCAGGTACGAGTGGAGTTTTTGATGTTTATGAGTCTAAAATATATGAACCAAAAGCTAACGGTAACTGGAGTACGACTTCAAATTGGAGGTACAGCACAAATGGTGGTTCAACATGGAGAGATACGACTGCTGTTACTACCTTTTCTGATACCGAATTGATACGAATTCCATTAGGGATTACCCTTACTGACAATGTTACTGCCTCATTCTATTCGATGCTCATATACGGAACGTTGGATGTCAGCAGTTCGGGTAACCTGACGCTATACCACTCGGCTTTCAGTGATTATAATATCCATGTGCATGGAACCTTAAAAAACTCGGGGGGTACTTTGACCAACAGTGATGTCGCATATCCATTTGAAATACACGGAGGCACTTACTGGCATAATATGAACGGGGGAAGCATTCCGGTTTGTACCTGGTATACGTTGAACACGACACTATCCGCCTGTAAAGTCGAAGGAACGGGAGTTGGCGGACTTAACCAGTCGTTCGAGAATTTCACACTTACTTCAGGAACCCAAACTCTTACGGGGGATATGAATGTCAGCGCCGCACTCACCCTGACCGCCGGCAAAATTGCCACCGGGAGTTATCACGTAATCTCCGGATTAAATGGAACAGTTTCCAGCGCTGGTGGCTATATCAACGGAATCCTGAGAAGGTATGTGGAAAGCACAGTGACAACCGGTGATTTCCCGGTCGGGGATGTCAATTATTACGCTCCTTTCTCCATTTCCTGTACCGGTACACCTTCCGGAAACGGGTACCTCGATGTATCAACTACAGCTGCCCAGCCACCGATGGCTTCAGGTTTAAGCCAATCAAAATATGTTAACCGCAAATGGACGATATCCAATAACGGCGTTACCGGTATTACTGCCTACAGCCCAAGTTGTACTTTTGCAGACGGAGATAAAGTGGGAAGTCCAGCCACCGGCTCGCTTAAATTGCGCAAATTGACGGCATCCACCTGGTTTACCACCAACGGTACAGCTACAGGGAATATCATTACCGCCACCGGCCTGTCAACTGCAGGACTGACCGCAACATCTGATTTTTATGCCGGCGAAGACGACTGCAGCTCAACGAATGCGGTATGGCTTGGCAGTTCAAGTACCGACTGGAATACGACAACCAACTGGTGCGGTGGTTCAGTTCCGGCATCAACTGCAGATGTTACCATTCCTTCGTCACCCGCCAGGCAACCGGTTATAGGTGCCGCGGGCGGTACATGCAAAAATATTACCATTCAAAGCGGTGCCAGCCTGACTATTTCGGGCGCCTATACCCTTGATGTGAAAGGGAACTGGTCGAACAGCGGCACTTTTACCGCAGGAACGGGAACCGTTTCCTTTACCGGGTCCTCGGCTCAAACGATTACAGGTGCAACTATCTTTAATAACCTGACTATTAACAATACAGCTTCAATTGGTGAAGGCAACAGCCGGGCTACAATTTTAAGCGAAGGAATTACGGTTAACGGTATTCTGAACCTGCAAAGCGCCAACGCGTCATCCACCCAGGGAACTTTGCACACAGGAACATACACGCTCAGCATGCTCAACGCATCTGCCAGTGTAACAGGTACCGGCGATGTAACGGGCATCGTCAGGCGCACGCATACGTTTACCCCAAACGTTCCCTATCAGTTTGGAAGTCAATATACTACAATTAACTTTTTAGGTACTGGAACACAACCTGGTGAAATCAGCTGTAAGATAACCATAGGCTCCGCTATGACGGGTAAAGATGGCTCCGTAAAAAGGTATTATAGTTTTGCCCGGCCTGTGCTGGAATCTCCAACAGATCAAGTAACGCTGAACCTCAGATACCTTGCATTGGAACTGAACGGCAATGATGAAACTGAAACTAAACTAGTAATTTGGGACCATCATTCAACAGGAACAATTGAACAACACGGCAAAACTAACAATAGTACTTCGAATGATTGGGTAGGGCTGTCGGGACTTGGCGCCACTTATATAGTTCGCACTGCTCTTGACAATAGACTTTGGAGTCTGGCTGATTATACAACCACCAAAAAAATGTGGGTAGGAGTTCTTGATACGGATTGGGCCAATGGTGGTAACTGGGCGCCCCCCGGAGCACCTGTACCTACTGATACTGTGTTGATTCCTGTTGTCGGACAGGGAAATTACTATCCGACATTTACCTCGAATGTAGAAATCAGATCTTTAGAAATTGCCGGGGGTGCAACTGTTACTGCAGATTCATATACTTTGACCATAAATGGCTCCACCGGTGCATGGCTGAATAATGGGACTTTTGTTCCCGGAACCGGTACACTCATATTGAATCATGGAAATTTAAATGAAATTGTTTCCGTGTCCGGCATAGGCACCAATCAATTTCACAATATTTTGATTGGTGCAAATACTTTCATCAGGCCGGGAACGGGATTTTGCATGAAGATCAATGGTGGTGTTTCCGCTCAATTATCCAGCATAGTAGATTTGTCGGCCAACGACAATACGGTGGAATATAATGGTGCCAGCCAAACCATAGTCGACCCCTCACATTCAGGCTATAGAGGATATTACAATATAATTTTCAGCGGCACCGGTACCAGTACACTTTATGATGGTACTCTTGATATTTCCGGCAATTTTACCAGCAATGGCACATTGGATTTAAGTGGCAGTACCGTTTCATTTATTGGAAACACAGCCCAGGCCATCAACGGTACTGTTGTGTTCAATAACCTGACTATCAATAGTTCAGGAGGAGTCACATCTTCTGATGATATTACGGTAACCGGGACACTTTACCTGCAAAGCGAGAATCCATCTTCACTCGACACAGGGACGCTGGCCATGGCTTCGGGTAAAATCCTGAACCTGGGTGTCGATGCCGCAACAACAGGAACAAGCGATGTGTCAGGGATCATAAAAAGGACGCATACTTTCGCTACAAATACTTTTTACAGTTTTGGAAATACAGAGCAGGGTGTAACCTTTCCTGTGACATCAGGACAAACTTTGCCCTCAAGTCTGAGTGTTAGGGTGACTATCGGATCAACTCCCTGCTGGGGAACAAGCTGCATCGATAATCCAGCCAATGTTACCAAAAGATTATATGAATTCGCACAAATTGGTGGATCGGCCACTAAAGCAATCTTCCGGGTCAATTATAAAGATAATGAACTGGCAGGTGGCGTGAATGAAAGTACCCTTTCTATTTGGAACCGTGTTGTTGGTACACCCACTGTTATTGCTGACAAGGGCTGGTCGAATTACGATGTGGATGCAGAATATATTTCCATATCTGATGTAAATATTGCTCTTCTGTCATCAACATTGAGCGATTTCCAGTTGGCTATAGCCCCTACTTCATCGAGTTACAAAACATGGAATGGGAGCCAAAGCACTGACTGGAATACACCAGCCAACTGGACACCAAACGGGGTACCGACCACGAGTTTGGGGGCAATCATTCCCGATGACAATACTACTGTTTATCAACCTACTCTACCGGCTTCGGGTTCAACTCAGGCAACCTGCCAGTATCTGAACATTCAAACCAACGGAGTCCTTAATTCCGGAGGAAGCGATGGTGCAACCCTGACCATCGTTGATGGAATTGTTGGAGATGCGTGGGGAATGGAAGCGGGCGGAACTTTCAATGCTGGCAACAGCACCGTTATATTTGCCAACCTCAATCCCACGGATGTTGCCTCATTAAGCGGAAGCACCGATTTTTATAATGTGACTATTGCCAGCGACAGTAAACTGCGACCCGCCGGTAACAGCTATATGGGTATTGCCGGTGCGCTTGTTATCAGCGGAACTTTCTCGGCAGCGACAAACGAAAATACCATCGAATTCAAGGGTGGCAGCGGTACTCAATCAATCCCCAATCCCAATGGAGGAGCTGCCGGTTATCACAATTTAATCTTAAGTGGTTCCGGAACGAAAACTTTACCGACTACGCTGAACATCGTCGATGAATTTACTAATAATACAACGGCAGCAAATAAAGTTGATGCCGCAACAAACAGCTCCGAGGTAATTTTCAGCGGTATCGCTTATGGACAAGCCATCAGCGGGACAACGGCTACCAATTTCAATAACCTTACCCTCAATAATAGTTACGGATTAACGTTAAACGGAGTTGATGCATCGGTTGATGGTACGCTCACTTTTACTTCAGGTAAAATCACCACCGATGCTAACCGGTTGATTTTAGGAAATTCAGCATCTGTCAGCGGAGCCGGTTCCGGTAAATATGTCTTTGGTAATTTACAAAGAGGAATTGCCGCTTTCACTTCAACAAAAACTTTTGAAATTGGGAATTCCGCCAACTACCTGCCTGTCATAATTGATTTTGCCGGTACTGCAACAAATGGAACAGGCAATATCACGTGCAGCACTACTGATGGTCAGCACCCTGAGTACGGCTCCGCTTTGCTGAGTGAGGCAAAATACCTCAACAGGTACTGGACTGTTACCAATTCGGGAGTTACATTTGGCACCTATGATGCCACATTTACTTTTATAAATCCTGATGATATAGAAGGTTCAGCGACTCCTGCCTTACTGCTTATTAAGGAATACAGTGGTTCAGCATGGTCTTCGACTACTTCAGGGAGCTCTTCATCTACCACGGTAAAAACCACAAACAATACCACTTTCGGTGATTTTGTGGCGGGCGAGGCATTATCACTTACAACAGATTATTTCCGTTCAAAAGCATCAGGTAACTGGAGTTCTCTCTCAACATGGGAGAGTTCAGCCAGCGGAAACACCGGAACATGGAACCCTGCCTCGCTTGTTCCTGATCATACGGCACACTCAATTACCATTTCGGGTGGTCACGTAGTAACGGTTGATGCAACTGCATCCGCAAGTAATCTGACGATAACAGGTACCCTCACTTCCGGAAGCGGCATTGCTTTAAGTGTTGATGGCACTTGGGTAAACAACGGAACTTTTAATCCAGGAACAGGAACAGTTACTTTTAACGGGACTTCGGCTCAGACTGTCAGTGGGAACAATACATTAAATAATTTAACCATTAATAATACTGCA
>JAPLDV010000809.1 GCA_026391235.1 Bacteroidia bacterium
GGGGGGTGTGGCAGTCGGGGGTAGGGACGGAAAACGAATTTCCCGCATAGGCGAATCTTCCCGAGGGGTCAACCGTCACGGAATAAGTATGATAACCGGTCACCACATAACCGTTATGACGCAATTTCCCTGTTGTTGCATCGACGGTATAGATGGAAATCGTGCCGTCATCATTCGCTACATAGGCAAAACGCGGTTTTACCGATGTAGCATTGCCGGGGTCTTTCTTCAAACTGCACGCGCTTAAAGTGATTACCATAAAAATCAAAATCATTATCCAAAAGAATCTTAGCGTTTTCATAAACATCCTCCTAGCATAAAAGTAATCTCTTTTACTGCTTCCTAAAAACCAATTTTTTTGTTTTTTAAAAGTGATGATTCTGTAATCCTGACCATAATCCATACACCTTCCCACAAAGATGAGTGATGCTAAGAATATTTCAGTATAGGCAAGGGCTATAGCTTTCTGTCTTTAACCTTCCCAGTTCATTTATTAAAACTAAAAACAAAAACTTTCCGGAGACACAATAATTCCTTGAAGGCTATAATGATGGACAACTTCCGATAAATCATTTTCACAGTGAACTCCAGAAGTCGATAATTAGATTGATGGATTAATAGCGAAATTATATATTTTTCTACCCCCTTTAGTATTTAGTTGTCAAGGGCGAATTTGCCATTTTTTGATTTTTTAGATTGAACTGTTGTATTATTATAGGAAATGAATTTTTTAACTACATTAACGCCGACGCTTACGCCGATCCTGAATACTCCTGGGATGATTACATACAGTCATAACGTTATGACACATCTGAAAACATGACGTGACGGGCAGGTCTGTCTGACTTCTGGCAAATATTGGATATTCCGGCGACTCAAAAGGCCGGAAGGCCACAAAGTAGGCTCCTGCAATTCATCACCGAACCGGTCATTTCGTTCACGCCCTATATATTGTGCCCAAAATATTCTTGACATACAAGTCCCCTCATTGCTATATTCGAACCCGCTAAAAGAAAGTTCTTATCAATTCTATGAGAAGCAAAGGTAGCAATCGTATCTGATTGAAGGCCTGTGTTGCTGCGTGAAATATACAAATTTACTCAATTAAGAATTAAAGATTTGAAATCTTTTGTGTCCTGTTTATGTCTGGCATATGAGATCATTATTAACATGTTAACAACAACTGTGAAAGGAGAAAATTATGAGAAAGTTTAACTTAGTCCAGGCTGTCCTTATTGCGGTAGTAATACTTTTAGGATCTGTTCAAGTTTTATATGCCACTGACTCTGCTGCTAAATTTGCAAAGTCTTTTGTAATGAGTATGCCTAGAACAGATAGTGACCTTATAACCCTTACCGTAACTCCCCCCGCAAGTGGCTATATCCTATTATTTGGGGTTGCTCAAGTTTTCTTTCAAAGCCATCCTTCTGCTGGTTCCGCTTGTTTCGGCTTAACTCAAGGTACTGCCACTAATTTCAGAGCACTATCAACCGCTGGCAATGAATGCATATCAGGCGTTGTTAATTCTAGCTATCCCTCAGGTTTAGGTTTTTCGGGACCAGTCAGTTTAATAAGTCAGGTCCCAGTTACAGGGGGCA
>JAPLDV010000446.1 GCA_026391235.1 Bacteroidia bacterium
TGAACCTAACCCCTGAAATGGACGAATTGCCATTTTCGGTGAAAGCCGAGAAAAAAGTAGACGTACGTGATGTGATGGCCTATTACCGGAATACTTACGAAGGAACTGACCTCGATGCCACCAAAAACATGCTGGTACCGAAGAGTAGTTTCGGACGCAGGGGCGGTGCCGAAGCCCAACCTGTTACCACTCCGGAGCTGGTTAAAAGTGCTTTGGCCAGTCCGTTTATGAGCCGCGATCTGATCATGCTGGTCAATACCCTGAAACCGGGCACCATTGAAGCTCAGCGAACCATAGCCATCAGCGGATGTTCTTATTCAAATGTGATTCAGTGCCGCGACTGGCTGCCGGATGATATCGGCGGAGTGGCCTGGTTTTCGTTCGACAACCCGGCATGCAGTCCCAGGATCCCGATCTATGCCGGAACACTCAGTTTGCCTGAGAGTTTCGAGATTTGCGGTCAGAAAAAATTCCGCAGCGATGCCGCTATCTGGAACTTCAGGGAAACCAACCGTTTGGCAGAACTGAAATGGGAACGTACCCGCAGCATCGTGGATGATGCTGTTAGAACATTTGAAGATAAGGCATTTGCCGAACTTCCCCTGATGGATAAAATGGCTGTTGAACTGATGAAGGCCGACAAGGGAAAAGAACCTGAGAAAGATCAGCGTGGCAACATTAAACCAGCAAAATACCGCGAGTTCATGACCCAGTACACCAATGATTTTGCCCGCGCCACCATGACAAAATGGGTTGAACTTAAAGGGCAGCTGTGGACGATGTACGCCAGGGGATTTTAAAAAGGTATCGGGTGTCAGGTGTCGGGTATCGGTTATGAGTAATCAGTAATCTGTAATCAGTTGTTGGTTATCCGTTATCGGTTTTGGGTTTTATTTTTTTGTTTTTTGGAGCTTATTTGTAATTAGCTTTTTGTTATTTATGATTTAATATCAACCCGTCAATAGGTTCAAGGTAAACGATTATAGTTTATGACAACATCTGCAAAATTTCGCTTCCTGGCCCTGACAGCCAGCTTGTTTCTGTGCTTTGGCTCCTCCTTTGCCCAGGTACCCAAAGAATTCGACAACTGTACCAGCATCATCGTGGGTAAAAAGGCATCGGTGGATGGTTCAACGATGACCTCGCATTCGTGCGACAGCGGTTCCGACCGCACCTGGATGAACCTGGTTCCGCATAAAAAGCATCCGGCAGGATCGAAGTGCCCGGTTTACCTGGAACCCAAGTTAACCAAGGGGCCTGATGATCCGGACCGGATAGAGACCGGTACTATTCCGCAAGTGGCTGAAACCTATGCCTATATCAATACTGCCTATCCGGTGATGAATGAATATCAGCTGGCTATCGGGGAAACCACTTTCGGTGGCAAGCGCGAACTGCAATCCGAAAACGGGATCCTTGACTGCCCGGAACTCTATCGGCTGGCCCTGGAGCGGGCCAAAACATCCCGCGAGGCCATCAGAATAATTGACCAGCTGACGAAAGAATATGGTTATAACGACTGGGGAGAATGTTTCACTTTTGCGGATCCTCAGGAGACCTGGCATTTCGAGATTATGGGTCCGGGTAAAGGCAAAAAGGGAGCTGTCTGGGCCGCCGTCCGCATTCCGGATGATGAAGTCGGAGTCTCGGCCAATGCCAGCCGCATCCGCACTCTAAACCTGAAAGACCCGGAAAACTACATGGCCTCCGATAATGTCTATACGCTGGCCCAGGAGTTGGGATTCTGGGATCCGGAAAGCGGCAAGCCGTTCGAGTTCTGCTATGCCTATGCCGACCGCACCAGCATGGGCTGCCGTCGCCGCGAATGGCGGGTGCTGAGCCTCGTTGCCCCATCGCTCAGGCTCGATCCGAACGGTGAGAACTTTCCGATGTCGGTGAAACCTGAGAAGAAAATCTCCGTTGAGGATATGCTGGTGATGTTCAGGAACTATTATCAGGATACCCCGTTCGATATGACCGGAAGCCTCACAACCATCGACCGGAATGGCAAGGTTGTGAAGAGCCCGGTAGCCAACCCGTTTATGAGCGGTGATCTCCGCAATCTGCTGAAAGTACCGTCGGAGCGCATGATCTGCTGCCAGCGGGCCACTTACCTTCAGATCACCCAATCACGCAGCTGGATGCCTGATGCCATCGGGGGCGTCGTCTGGCTTGGCTACGACAATCCGGCAACAACCCCGCACACCCCATTCTACTGCGGGATCACCACCATGCCCGATTCGTATATGGTCGACGGCCGGAGGCAGTTCAACCGCGAAAGCGCCTGGTGGGCATTCCGGCAGGTCAGCCAGTTGTGTATGTTGCGCTATCAGCCTATGAGCAAGGATGTTGAAGTGGTCTGGAAAGAAATCGAGGACAAAGCATTCGCAAACCAGAAAACTTTTGAGGACGAGATGCTTAATCTTTATAAAACCGATCCGGGTAAAGTCATGGAACTGCTCACGAAGTATTCGGCAGAAATGGCCAACTCGTCAGTTGCCCGTTACTGGAAGCTGGCTGAGGAGCTTTGGGGAAAATACACCAACAGCTTTTAACCCAATATCGATATGAAGATTTACCGGCTTTTTATCCTGATTGCCCTTCCGGCTCTGCTTTGGGGCTGCAGCGTATCTAAAGACAAGGAAAACAAAACCTGGGTGGCGATGCATTTCCTGGATTACGGCACCGACCGGGATCTGGCCAAACTGGGTACCCAACTGGCTGGATTATCCGGGATGGGGGTGAATACGGCCATCCTGGAAGTCGACTACCACTTCAGCTTTGAATCGCATCCCGAGTTGCGCCAGGGCGCTAATACCATCACCAAAGCCGGGGCTGCTGAATTTGCAAGTCAGTGCCGGAAGGCCGGTATGAGGCTGTTCATCGAGTTTCAATGCCTGGGTCACCAGTCCTGGGCCAAAGAAACCTATCCGCTGCTGACCGTCTATCCGGAGCTCGACCTGACTCCCGGCGTGTTTCCCGAAAATGAAGGTTTGTACTGCCGGGAATGGGATCCCACCAATCCGAAGGTCAACGAGATCGTATTTGCCCTCCTGGATGAACTCATCAAAGCATTCACTCCCGATGGGATTCATGTCGGGATGGATGAGGTATTCCTGCTCGGGAGCGAAAAATCGCCCAATACCAAAGGGATGAATCCGGCGAATTTATATGCCCGGGTGGTGAATGAATATCATGATTTTATCGTGAAACAGCATGGCCTGGAGATGATGATGTGGGGCGACCGGCTCATCGATGCCAAAGTCTACAATTACGGTGACTGGGAGGCCTCCTCCTGTGGCACTGCACCGGCGATAGAAAGTATCCCGAAAGATATCATCATAGCCGACTGGCATTATGAGCTGCGTGAAACCTATCCTTCCATACCCATGTTCCTCGAAAAGGGATTTCGTGTGTTGCCCACCAGCTGGAAGGATGTAAAGGCCAGCAATGCCTTACTGAAAAATGCACTAAGTCAGGAAAATCCCAAAATGCTGGGTATTCTATTTACTGCCTGGAGTCAGTATGATGAACCGATGAAGTGGCCGCCGCTGGTGGAGGGACTAAAGATTTTTAAATAGACGGTTGGATGGCAGGAACGTGAAGAGCGTAAAGAAAGTCAAGAGCGTATAGAAAGTCAAGAGCGTTAAGAAAATAGAGGCATCTAATATTCTTCACGTTCTTTACAGTATCTCCCCTAACCGCCACGCCTGTATATGCCCGATCCCTTCATTTGATTCCATCCGGACATCATCCATGGAGACTACGTATTTCTCGAAATTATCCGGAATTGCTTTTAAAGTAGCATATTCACGATTAATAGTGGCCGGGTCAGTCAGCGCAAAGGTGCATTGCAGGTAAACCGTTCGGTTCGCTTTTTGGGCTACGAAATCAACTTCTTTGTTGCGCAAGGTGCCAATATATAGGGTATAACCGGAAAACAGCAATTGCAAATAGATTGCATTTTCAAGTTTATAGCCCAATCCATAATCAAATCCCGGGTACAGGTAGTTTTTAAATGAGAGATCATTGATATAATATTTGTAGGTCCCTGACAGGGTTTCCTTACCCTTAATATTGAACCTGTTGACCTTATGTACCAGGAATGTGTTTTCCATGTACTGTATGTAATTGGCAACCGTTTCGTAATTCGTTTTCCTTTTTTTCCCGGCAAAATAATTCACGATGCTGGTGACCGATATGAGATTGGATGCATTATTGACCAGGAAAATAAATAAATCCTCTAACAGCCTGGCATCTTTGATATTATATCGCTGGATGATATCTTTCAGAAGCACGGTATCCTTGATTGCTGAAATATAATGTCGTTTGGTTTCGTCGTTGGGCAAATGGAAAAGTTCCGGCAGTCCACCGGTTTGTAAGTACTCGAGGTAGCTGGATCTGGACGGTTCCAGTTGTTTGGCCAGTAGGAATTCCTGATAATTAAAAGGTTGAACATTGAATTGTATGTATCTGCCGGATAATAGCGAGGACAGTTCTCCCGCCAGTAACTGTGAGTTTGAACCCGTAATAAACACCTCATAATCTTCAATATAACTTTGAGAGCATGAGCTGACAAATCGTTCCCAGCCTTCAATGTCCTGAACCTCATCCATGAAAAGGAAGATTTTCCCCACTGGCTGAAGACTGGACTTGTACTCTGCGACCAATTCATCCAGGTTGGTATAGGTAGTCAGGAAATCAAAATCAGTATATTCCTTATTGATATACAAAATATTATGAGGGTGTATCCCCGTTTCCAGCAATTTGGAAATCGTTTGCCGGAGGAGGTAACTTTTTCCAGCCCTGCGTTGTCCGGCAATTACCTTAATCAGTTTGTTTCCAATGAATTCTGAAATCCGGTCGATATAGGTTGAACGAATAATCCCCAGTTCAGGAAAAACACCCTCCCAGAAATTATATATGGCAATTCGTGCAATATTTTCGGTCATGACTGAATATTTTTACAAATATACATAATTTTCAGATACAACCGAAATAAATTCGTTCAAAGCGCTCCAGAAATTTATTGAGCTCAACTATTTTAGATGAAGTATCTGAATAACCGGATTATCATCTTCCTTCAATCCCTTTGCCAACTCCATGAAGGCTTTGCGCTTTTGAGCGTATTGCGGATTTAATTCTCCCGACTTCCTGGTATTCATCGATTCGATCAGGTCCATGGCATCAATTGCCCTGACCAACTCTTTCCCATTGGTAAACATAAATTGAGTAATGGTGGAGATGTTCCGCCCGCCATCGATATCATTCCTGATTCCTTCATTCAGGTCATCATAACTCCGTCGATCAACTTTGCTGTTGATGCTTCCATTAAAAAGAGGTTTCCCGGTTGAACGTTCAAAAACAGCGATCCGGTCATCATCCTTGTAACCATAATAAAAAAACAGATTCCGGTTTGTGAGCGTTCGCCAGTATTGATAAACAAATTCCTTTTTCATGAACTGATTGGCAGGTTCCGGTTTTCCGGCCAGAGGATACTTGAATTTTCCGAAATCCACGATGAAAAGCGGCTCCAGATGGTCGTTCTTATATATCCTGTATAAGGTATCATTCCAGGCCGATGTAAAATCAAAAAAGGCAGGTCCTTTCATAAAACTTGCATAATCCATTGAGTACCCGAACTGTGATGAACCTTTCAACTCACTCATGACCGGGTATCTGCAGATCACCTCCCCCTTCTGGTTTATTCTGTACAATTGGGTTTCTATGGGAGGCATCACCTGGTTAAAGATCAGGATTGAATTTTCAAAACACAGGATCTGCCAGGGATCTCCCGGTATCGGTATGGCAATGGATCTCCGATACTCTCCGTCCGTTGAATACTCATGGATTTTCCTGATGGCCTGATCAAGCACAAAGATTGAATTGTTTCCTTCGTCAATCTGAATATCAATAGGCTTCACAAACTCCCCGGGACCTTGGCCGCCCGATCCGATTTTACAGATAAACTGACCATTTTTGTTAAACTTGAAAACCTGACGATGGGAAATCAGGAAAATCTGATCCTTAAAAATCCTGACCGCATCCACCTCCCCGATCAGGCATTCCTTTTTCGTTTCCAGGGGGATATATTCAATATCGTCAACAATCTCACTCAGGTTCAACCGGATGTCCTGCCTGACAATTGCCTCAAAATCGATCCTGAGAGGAACTGCCGGGCGGGTAGCCTGCCCAAATGTATCAAGGTTGGCTGAGGAAAGAATAAAAAATAGAATAAACAGACAAGGGAATGCACGCAGTTTGTGAAGTTGCATGTTAAGAGCATTAATGATTTCTTAAATGTATGGATACTCGATTAAAATAACAAGTACTATTTTCTTTTTTTCCTTTGTGGCACTCAGTGGCCTCGTCCGATAATATTGTTAAATTTGCTCATCAAAGCTTCTTTGGATGACCGGATTAAGTTACATACCTTTAATAATCGAGAAACTAAAATCAACTCAACCAGAAAAGATCATTCTTTTTGGTTCATACGCTTATGGTGAGCCAACGGTCAACAGCGACCTGGATATTCTGGTCGTAACGGGTGACAACATCATCCCTTCTAGTTTTGCCGAAAAGAGTAAAATTTACCTCAGGATATCAAAATCCATCTCAGATATCAAAAAGGATTTTCCGGTGGATCTGATTGTACATACTAAGGCAATGCATCAGAAATTTATCGAGATTGACAGCCTTTTTGCCCGTGAACTCATGACTAAAGGGATCGTGCTATATGAAAAAAATAGTTAACGACTGGCTGATCAGCGCCGAAAGCGACCTAATCCTGATACATGAAATAATTTCACGCGAGAACCTGACTCATATGTCAGCCTTTCATTCCCAACAGGCAGTAGAGAAATCATTCAAGGCAATAATCGAAGAACTTGATCTTGGCTTTATAAGAACGCATTCGCTGGAAACGCTTTACAATAAGGTTAAAGATGAAATTGCGGTCCCGATAAACCTGGATATGCTTATTCTCCTTGACCAGCTGTATCTCGATGCCCGGTACCCAGGAGAAATGGGACTGCTACCCGACGGCAAACCTTCGATCTTTGAAGCCGAGGAGTTTTACAACCTTGGAAAACAGATATTTGAAGCGGCCAGATCAGTCTGCAAATAGTCATCCTTAAAGCATCTCACCACCAACGCCGAATTATTCGGCATCGTCCCCCTGAAAATGCCGGTCGAATGAGAAGCCAGTCCGCGGACATAAACCTGGCCGGTCGGCGGATCCACGGTCGAGGTCCAGAACCGGGTCTCCAGGTTCATCCCGTAAAAAGTCCGTTCATGGAACCGCCAGCCCCATAAGCCGGCTTCAAAACCTGACAGGCTGTTTTCCTTGAGCAGGGATCCGATCCCCTCCCCCCGTTCATAGCCGGTCTTTTGTATATCATCCGGGTCCATCCCGAGTTCCCGCTCTACAGATTGCCACTCCTGTTCCGAAGACAGGTGCCACCCGGGCGGACAAATGCCCCTGCCTTTTTCTTTATCCGCATAATCCAAAACCTCATCCCAGAGATACAAACCTCCATACAAAGCCAGATCCTGCGGTAAATCATTGTAGCCGAAGCATTCACCTATTCCGTTGTTCATCTGGGTAACAGAGCTCTTTACAAAAGTTCCGTATTGTAAATTCTGTGCCATAATCCATCGATCACCAATTTTGACCGTGGAGTAAAAATTCGCGTCTCTTGGATCGATCAGAAAATAATAGGGATAATTCGCCTTCAGGACCTCAATGACAGAAGAAACTGAACAGGTTGCCCCCTGCGAATCTGTAACTTCGAGGGTTACGGCAAAAATTCCTTTCTGGTCAAAATGGAAATTCAGGTATTTTTTTCTGCTGTAACTGGTGTCCTAGAGTCCATCGCCGTAAACATCCCACCTGAAAAGCAGATCATTTGTATCATCCATATCATCAGATGATTGCGAAGCATCTAAAATGACAGTTGTGCCGGTGGTGGCCCTAGGTGGCAGGATGTGCATTTCAGCAACGGGTGGCTGGTGTTCATCGGTAACTACAACAATCACAGATGTTTGAGCGATATTGCCCTGCGGATCCTTAACCTCCAAAGTTATGTTATACCGGGCGCTCTTGCTGAATTTATAAGCTCCCTTCGGATCATGTGAATAATAGCTGTCCCAGATCTGGTCAGAATTGTAATCCCACCGGTATAACAAGGAATAGGGCAGATTGTCTTTATCCTGAGTCGGGGATCCATCAAAATAAAAAATTGTGGCCAGGTTTCCGGAAGAAGGCTCAACAGTAAAATTACAATCAGGTACTTTGTTTTCGCGGTCGCAGCCAAAGAGTGACAGGACCAGCAGGGCCAGAAAAATAAGCCGCGGGAGAGTCATCACCCCAAACTGGTCACACTTCTCCGATTGAATTAAAGATCCCATGGATAGTTTTTAAAATTCAAGCCCGTCATCTGCGGATAATCAGCCAGCTTGTCAAAAAATGTTTCCTGGAATGGAAGCTTTAATGCCAGCTTTTCATTGTAGGCGGTAAACAGGCCGATCCTCCCTGAAATATTGGATGCCACCAAAGAAGAATTAAAATCGCCTTCCCTTCCTGGTATTTCTGGATATAATCATAAAGAAATTCGTCCCCAACGCTGATCCGGTATTCAATCGGGTATTTCAGGGCATACCGGATCACTCCGGATTTTACCGGAATATGTTCAGGAAGAAAATCCCAAGAGGGAATACGCACCAGCGGCATGGAGATGGACCGATGCTGATCCTTCGCCGGATTAATAAAAAGTGATCCGGGATAATCCAGCCACAAAAAACTGGTATCCTGATCGGTAACTTCAACATAATGAAACCGGCAGGTGATCCTGTAATAATAAACATCAGGCATCGAGCTGAAATTAACGTAGGTGAACGAATCATTAAAATCAAAGTGCAGGCCTTCCAGTGAAGGGGAAATACACCTGGCGCTTGCCGCTCTTCCGGATGCCTGGTCCTTGAAAAAAAGCCGGTATTCCATCCCCGGGATCAGCGTCTTCCTGAAGGAATACAGGTTGCTGTTTGCAGCCTGGAAGAATCCGGAATCCTTTTGCACCGGTTCATAATAACATCTCACCGGATTGCCGGTCCGGGTACCGGAATTCCAAACCTCCAGGGCAACCCATATGGAATCAGGATTATAATAATTGGAATTCCGCCGGGTAAAGCCCTCATCCGGCTGCACGGTCCTGGAAATCCGGATGTAGTTTACGGTATCATGATAATTAAGGAAAGCAAATATGACCGGTACTTCCTCGTTAGTGCCGAAGAGGTTGAGATCCTCATTACAACTGCAAAAGAGCAGGGCAATGGAGAAAAATATCAACCTCCTGATGAACGGGAATAATCTTTCTGTTTTCATTGGAAAACGCGGTACAGCAAAATCATTTTTGGGGGATAAACAAAATTACGAAAAAAAAGGGACCTTTGTAAAAAACATCGTTATGACAACCATACAGATTAACGAAAAAACAAAAATCGGAAAGACTGTTTTAGAGATGCTAAAAGCATTGTCGCAAATGGAAAATGACCATTCTATCAAGTTTCTTGATGAAACCGAATATCTCCTTTCATCTAAAGCTAATAAAGAGGCCTTAATGCTTGGCATTACCCAGATTAAGGAGGGCAAAAAGGGTAAAACGATTAATGCCTCTGAGTTGTGGAAATAGATTTCCTGGATCAAGCGCTCGATGACATAGATTTCTGGAAGAAGGCCGGTAACAGAAGGGTTCAGACGCGGATATCAAAATTGCTCGGCAGCATTTCTAAAACACCTTATACCGGTATTGGCAAACCCGAACCGTTAAAGCACGAACTTAGCGGTTATTGGAGCCGGCGGATTACCGACGAACATCGGTTGATCTATACGGTTTCTGACAACCGGATAAAAGTGATCTCGATGAGATTTCATTATACCTGATTGACCTGATACCCGATAACGGATAACCGCTTTCCCCTGTGACTTTCTTCCTCTTCATGAAACGCGAGTCAATAAACCACCCTGCCCATGACCATTCGACAAAAGCTTCCAGCCATCATCCCTTTTCTTTTCATTTTTCTCTTTGTCTCCTGCAAGAATCCCGCTCCCGCCCCGGATTCCCTCACCCGCATTCCGATCCGCGAGGAGAATTTTCTCCTGCAGGACTCCTTCTCAAATCATATCAAAATCGAAAAGCTGGTCAGGCTGGAGAACCACCCGGAGGCCCTCATGGGGATCATTTCCCGGATTGAATGTATTGACAATCTTATATTTATCCTCAAACAGGATCAGTCGCAGGAATTGCTGGTCTTCTCGGAGAAAGGTAAATATCTAAGGAAAATCTGCAACAAGGGGAAGGGGCCGGGGGAAGCCGCTTCGCTCGACAACTTCTTTGTCGATTCCATACAGAAATGGGTGTATCTGGTTGATGACGGCAATAAAGTCATGATCAAGGATTATGAGGGCGGCCTTATTTCCGAATTCAAATGCCCAAAGGGGGCTTCCTCCATCGTTAAGCTTGATCAAAATACCTTGATTTTGGCAGGCGAATGGGATTATCAGATTTACCTGACCGACAATAAAGGTAAAGTTGGCAAGCAATTTATGAAACATGACAGGCAATTCCAATTTGGTATTGGTTTCCCGATGATTAAAGCGGGTGAAGGGGCATTATTTTTTCGGACCATGGATGATACTTTGTATCTCATTAATAAAGATACGATTAAACCCAGATACCTCATCGATTTCGGTGAAAAGGCACTCACACGCAAACAGTATCTCCAGTTTCCGGCCAATTCGATGGGACACCGGAAAATCGACCCTCAATATATGTATAGCGTATCCGTTATGGGGAATGCCGGAAGTACTTTAGTTTTTCAATTCAGTTACACTCAAAAGCCATACCTGGTGTATAGCGATCCGGATGCACAGAAAAGCTGCATTTTTGAATTGCGGGAGATCCGGAAAGATCCAAAAGTCGGGAAGGGTTTTTTTTACATAGCTTCTTCCAATCCAGATTATTTCATCGGATATTATATCCCGGGATTTATGGATGTGGACCATATCCCGCCGGCACTGGCTTCCCTTGGACCGATTAGTCTGGAGGATAATCCGATCCTGGTTTTTTATCGGTTTGATTTTGGGAAGTAAGGACGGCAAATAATTCAATGTCGCATCAGCGAGAACATTGTTCTGTCATCCCCGCGAAAGAGTAATGTAGCTAACTTAAACCATTATTTTGTGTACACCCTCATTCAAGGTTGCTTCCTCCTTGAATTCACAAACCGTTGACGATCCTTAATGATAATTCGTTTTCAGTCAAAGGTTTTGGTTTCACGCAAAGACGCAAAGTCGCTAAGAAAACGTTCCATTTGCGTCTTAGGGTGTTTGATGGGAGAAAAATAATCCTGTTGAAAAAGAATGAAGATTTCGATAGAGGTCTGCTTTTCATTTAAGTCGCAAAGCTGCCATAACCCCCCTTAGCGGCTTGGCGTCTTTGCGTGATCGTATCAGGGTGATCATTATATTTCAGAACCAACCTGATCATCAGGATTTAGAATAATAATTTAAGTTAGCGACATTACGCGAAAGCGGGGACCGCGTGCCATTTCTCATTTCTTCCTTGTCGCCTTGAAATTCCCGTTCGGCTGCTGGAAGGTAACATCGGTAACTTCCCCCTTTTCATTCACACCAAACTTCATATAATAGCCGCTGATGATCTTGAGGGCAAACCGGTCCTTTTCAATGGGTGATAATTCATATTCAGGCTGCCCAGGCACCAGACAATACAGGGTTTTTTCGCCTTTCACATAGAATTTCATGACGATACCAGCCAGTTCATAGTCACCCACATATTTCGACAGGTCATCTTTCTTAATATCCATCTCCCTGGCAGTGCGCGTGAATATCAGTGGCTTGATGGTCGGTTCGAGCTGGAGCGAGGCACTTTCGATATCGCCGGACACATTCATGACAAACTGCACCTTCATAGCTTCCTGGTTGACTGTATCGATTCCCTCCTTTTTATCTACCAGCCAGGCATCGAATACATCATAATGGTAATGGTGCATCCAGAGTGATTTGTCCTTCAGCTGAACAAGCAGCGAATCGTTTTTTAGGGCAACGGTAAAGCTTCCATAACCCTTGTTCGTGTAAATGCCTTCATAATCCTTGATGGGGTGCGACATCGGGGCATTGGTTTTCCGGTTGGATGAGGTGCTCTTCTCGGCGTCTTCTAACGATTTCTTACCTTTCTCAACTTTTTTACGATTTATTGTGCTCCAGTCGATATACTTCTCTTTCAGCAACCGGTCGGCAATATAGTTCCGCACGATTCCAGGCACTGCTGAACCATTCTGATTAGCCAGAACGATGATCCCGATGCTGTCGCTCGGAAAGAAGCAGGTCCTGGCACTGAAACCATCGATATTGCCATCGTGTTCCACCCGGTAATGACCGCGATAGGAGCACAAAATCCAGGCAAAGCCATAATTACTGAACTGCACATCCGGGACTTCGGAATCGGGTAATCCCCCGGACATTATCATCTGACCGGAAATAGCTTCATTCCGGTATCCGGATGGAATTAACTCCTTGCCATCCGCCTTGCCGTCGTTGATCCAGGCAGCTACCCACTTTGCCATATCCATAACGCTGCTGTTGATGCTTCCGGCCGGTCCCATGGCGTTGATATTATAATACTCCATTTTCTTGATCACACTGTCCTTCAGCACATCATAGCCTACTGCACCTTCGGCATTCTTAGCCATATCATTCACCGAGAAATTGGTGTTGGTCATCCCCAGCGGGGTAAAGATCCTCTCCCTCACATTCTCCTCCCAGCTTTTCCCGGTCAGCTTTTCAGCTACCATACCCTGCAGAAAGAACATAAAACTATTGTACTGATACTTTTCCCGCAACCCGGCCGAGGGTTCCAAATATTGAATCCTTTGCATGATACTGTCGCGCGAATCCGTGGTAAACAGATACCAGCTGTAATCATGGCGGGGCAACCCGGTGCGGTGGCACATCATGTCGCGAAGGGTAATCTTATCATTCATCTCATCATTAAAAAACCTTAAATCAGGCAGGTAAGTCCTGACGGGTTTGTCGTATTCCACTTTGCCCTCTTTGTTTAGCATCCCAATTATCGTTGAAGTAAAGGCTTTGGTGCAGCTGCCGATGGCAAACTGGGTGTTGGGTGTCACCGGTAGCTTGTTTTCGAGATCGCGGTAGCCGTATCCT
Organism: Bacteroidia bacterium; assembly: GCA_026391235.1. Next base: position 13,244 of record JAPLDV010000446.1, read on the forward strand.
TTCGACCAGACCACCTTGTTTTTCTCGACCACGGCAACGGCAAATCCGGCGGCTTTCCACTCCTTCAGGACACGGGTAAAGGTGGTATCCAAACCGGCAAAGCGGTTGTCGGGTGCATTGGCACCCTTTTTCGAGGATTGTGCGGCCAGGCCAATACTAACCATAGCCAGCAAAAGGAAAATCAATCTTTTCATAATTCGTGTTTTATAAATTTCTTTCAGATAGATGCCTTTTTAAACCTCCGTGAAACTCTGTGGTCCTCTGTGATCCTCTGTGATCCTCTGTGTAAGTTCTTATTTTTTGTTACACGGCGTTTTGCTTCCCGCGGGCCAGCGAAGCCCAGATGCCCACAAGGCTTAACAGGATAAAAATAGCAAATGTGATTGAAACCGAATGCAGAAATAAATGTTCATTCTGCACGGAAATCCTCTCTTTGCCTATAAAAATATGAAGCACCAGGGTGGCGATGCCCATGCTCACCATCTGGCCGGTCATGCGCATGGTGGCTATGGTGGCCGATGCCGTGCCGAGGAAACGCTTTTCAACCGAGCTCATCACGGCATTGGTATTCGGCGACGAAAACAGGCCGAAGCCGATGCCAAGGAGAATAAGGCTCAGGATCAAGTATGAATTTGAAGTAAGGGCATTCAAAGGCAGAAGGAGAACAAGGCCGATAGCAATGATCCCCATGCCGATAGAAGACAAAATCCTCGGTTGGTATTTATCTGACAGTTTTCCGGAAAAAGAGGCGACGATTGCCATCATAATCGGTTGCGCGATAAGGATAAAACCGGCATCACGCGGTGATAATCCTTTGATATATTGCAAATAAAGACTCAAAACGAAAGTAACGGCAAAAGTAGTGGCATAGTTGATCAGGGCAGCCAGGTTCGACAGGGCAAAGAGCCGGTTTCCGAAGAAGAGCTTCATATTGAAAACCGGGAAGGGGGTTTTGATCTCTACTCTCCAGAACAACAGCAGGCCAAACACTCCGAAACCGGCTAATGCGTAAGACAGGGTATCCGGCAGTTTCGAGAATCCGTACTTAAAGGCCGACATGGCG
>JAPLDV010000799.1 GCA_026391235.1 Bacteroidia bacterium
GGTCTTTCGCTTACTTGTCATTACCTTTGTTTTGTTGGTTAAAGATAAGCAAAATTATATTAACTACCTAACAATCAAGTAATTATTGTTCCAGGAGGAACCAATTTAGACAGATTCTAAATAACATTTTGTCCCACCCCCATAAGAATGATAATCAATGAATTAATGGGCTTTAGCCCAATAGTTTTGGTGTCTGTGATTTGTGATTTATCAGTTCGTGGATTGAATCGACAACAAACTGCCTCTCTGCATCGGTGATGTTGCTGCCGGAGGGCAGGCAGAGACCCTGGTTGAAGAGCCACTATTTCTGTTTTGGAAAGATCCGGTAGATATTGCTCCGATGATCAATATCAACAAAATAGACGATCTTACCTGCAATTTTAACTCCAATTCGATAATGACCGATTCGAATTCGATAAAACTGCTTATACCCTTTGAGCTTTTTTAGATTGGCGATGTCCTTACTTGTTTCTGCCGATTCAACATTTAGGATATCTGATGTCGGCTTTAAGTTTTTTATCGGTAACCTTTATTATCGCTTTTAGAAAAGATGCCTTAAATTCCGTCTTCATTGTTCTAAACTAGTCGTTTCATGATACTTTCCCGACTGACAGACTTGGTGTTCATGCCTTTTTCAATTAAAGCAGCAAGTCTTGAATCATCAATATCCTGAGTATCGATTGACTTTGCCCTGGTCCCGGTTTTTTTTGCGAGATTAAGCCAAAATTTAACATCAGCCTCGCTTTTAACCTCAATTATAATTGCTTCCATTTTTCAACATTTACTTACAAAAGTAGTCATTATTTATTCAACAATTCCAGGACAGTATCAACTACAAACTGCCGCTCTGCATCGGTGATGTTGCTGCCGGAGGGCAGGCAGAGACCGTTGTTGAACAGATGTTCCGATGTACCATCGATATAGGCCGGGCAATCCCTGAATACCGGCTGAAGGTGCATGGGCTTCCACAGGGGCCGGCTTTCGATATTGCGTGATTCGAAAAAAAGACGAAGATCTTCACGGGTTATTCCCCCTGTTTTTACCGGATCCACTAAAATGGTTGTCAGCCAATTATTGGAAAAGAAGTCCGGCGATGGCTCTTCCTGAAACCCGATACCCGATACCCCTTCCAGTTCCTTTTTATAAAAGAAATAGTTCTCCCTCCTTTTAGCTATCCTCGAAGACAGTACTTCCATTTGTCCCCGTCCGATGCCGGCGCAGATGTTGCTCATGCGATAGTTATAGCCTATATGTGAGTGCTGGTAGTGTGGAGCAGCATCGCGGGCCTGGGTGGCCAAAAAAGTGGCTTTGCGGCAATATTCGGGGTTATCTGATATCATGGCTCCCCCACCCGATGTGGTGATGATCTTGTTGCCGTTGAAGCTGAGGATGCCGATATCGCCGAATGTGCCACAGGCTTTTCCCTGATAGGTTGATCCCAATGCCTCGGCAGCATCTTCAATCACAGGGATTTCATACCGGCCGGCGATCTCCATGATCCTATCCATCCGCGCAGGCATGCCATATAAATGAACTGCGATAATCGCTTTGGGCTTTTTGCCCTTTTTCATTCGATCCCGTATTGCCGTTTCTAAGGTATCGGGTTTCAGGTTCCAGGTATCGGGTTCGGAATCAACAAATACTGGGGTGGCTTTCAGGTAAACGATCGGATTGGCGGAGGCGGAAAAAGTGAACGATGAACAGATCACCTCATCGCCTTGCTCCACACCCAGGATGATCAATGCCAGGTGAATGGCAGCGGTGCCTGAGGCCAGACAGCTGCAATTTGCGGATCCGGTAAACTTTTTAAGGTCATCTTCGAACCCGGTAACATTCGGTCCCATCGGAAATACATGGTTATTCCGGAATGCTTCCTCAATATATTTCATTTCGTTCCCCGACATGTGCGGGGAGGAGAGCCAGATTCTATCAGTCATAATTCAAACAGCGCATCCATTAATATTTCATTCTGAACCACCCTGCTTTTATATTCATTTTCTTTAACACCAAAAGTGGTTATCATGGTTAAAAACAGGGTTTTTTTAGTTTTGGTCTGCGTACGGAACACATTCAATTTATTTTCCAATTCAGCAAAGTATTTTTTGGAAATCACATAGCTGTCGATTGAGAATTTCATTTCACAAATATTAATACATCCATCCTTCCTGTCGAGTAGCAAATCTAACTGCGCTCCCTGACCATCATTTTTTGGCAGATACCGCCAGGCTGATGTTTCAGTATATACTCCCCCTATCTCAAGTGCTTTTTTGAGTTGTGGAATATGCTTCATGCAAATACTCTCGAATGCATAACCACTCCAGCTTTTCCATGCCTGTTCCCTTGAAAAATTTATCCAAGTGCCTGGACCCAGAGACTTACGGTGCTCAATAAATTTGATAAAAAACAGGGAGTATTCATCAGTGAGTCTGTATATACAGTCCTTAATGGTCTTGTCGAAAGGAATATAGGCAGTGATAAAACCAGATTCCGATAATTCTTCCAATAGTGCTGTTGCCCTTCCACCCGAAGAAATCTTACACGCTTCGATGATTTCCGAACGGGTGAGTCCCTTCGCTTTGCGAGTCAGGGCGCGAACTACCTCTATATGTCTGGAGGCTAACTCAAACAAAGAATAGTAAAGATTTTTAAATTCATCGTACAACACTCCATCCTTGGTAAAACAGACCCTGTCGATCACCTGGGTTGCACTTTCGCCGGTTCGTATTTCCTTAAGGTACTGTGGGATTCCACCCATCACCATATAAAGTTGAAGTAACTGGTATCTGTCAAGATTCACTTTTCGTGCCCTCAAATACTCCTCAGTTTCCATTAGAGTAAAAGGCAAAAGCCGAATCTTTTGGGTAATGCGATTATGCAAACCACCTCTGTTATTCACCACGTTTTTAATCATCCAGGAAGCAGCAGAACCACAAATCACAACAACCAAATTATTTTGAAGTGAAGCCCAGGTATTCCAAAAATGTTCGAAAGCTTGTAGAAATCCAGATCGATGCGAACACAACCAGGGAAATTCATCAAAAAACAAAACTATTTTTTTCTTGCCCAGTCGGGGTGCTGTAAAGCCGGCAAGCATTTGAAATGCTGATAACCAATTGGTAGCAGGTTTGCCTGAAAAGATGTATCCGGCTTCGGTCAATGCATTTCCAAAACTATCCAATTGTCTTTTCAATGTTGAGTTATGGATGCCTGAACACTCAAATACAATCTCCGACCGGTATGTATTATGAATCAGAAAAGTTTTTCCAACTCTTCTACGGCCATATACAGCAATTAATTCGGGCGCTTGTGATTTCAGGATATTGGTTAACAGACCTTTCTCTGCTTTCCGACCGATAAATCTTTCTAACATAATTTGGTTATTAGTGGCCAAATGTAGTAAATAAACACAACATTTGGCCGCTAATAAGAAGGATTTAACAAAATTAGCCCAACCAGGGTTGAGCCAATATCAAAGAGGCGTTTAAAGGTTTTATGTTCATCCATTGTCAACTGGATAGAGTTCTTTGTTTGGTTATAATTCTTCTTCGTTCTATGGTATTGTTTAATCAGGCCGGGGACCTACGAACCTCCTATCACCTTTTAAGTAGTCCATAATCCGGTAATTGGCACAGGATGAATAGTTTATCCTACCGTCGCACTCTCTTATAATACTTCCTCATCGGTTTTCCATGATTCAGGAATTCGGTGATCCTGGTGAACCCACAGGCCAGATAGAAAGCATTGGAGCGTTCGTCAACGGCATGGGTGACCACCTGATAGCCGTCAATATTCATGAGCGACATCTCCTCATCCAAAGCAGCGACCAGCAATTTACCAATACCTTTACCACGGGCATTTTGATCAACCGCCATGGATAGCAATTCTGCACCAGATGCAAGAGAATCCGAAGAGCTTTCGCGTCGCTTGAATGGGTACATCAATGTCTCAATGACCTTCCTGTATACGGAAGGGTTGAATGCATTGCCTACCAAAGCCTTTGCCATCGCCGGCCATTCTGCGATCAACACCTGCCTGTAACAGGTCTTTATGTCCATCGCATAAGAAATGAAACCGAGAACCTTTTTCTGCTCTATAGCCACCAAAACGCCACTGTCATTGGCTTTTGATATGCCACGGTAAAGAACTGCTAAAAAGCGGGTTCCCAGTGTTGTGAGAAAACCTTCAGTTATACCGCACGCATGCATTTTTGCAACATCAGAAAAATGTTCACTGGCAGCTTTTATGATATTGATTTCGGTTAAGTTGGTCATTGCATGAATGATCCTCTGTCATACTTCTGCCACCTTAATGGAACAACTGGCAGTAGTCCTGCGCAATTTTGTGGTAGGGGCGATGTCTGATCAACCAGTCTTTGCCCCGTTGTCCAATCTCATGGAGTTGTTCGGGACTCATTTTTGCGTACTCCACAATCGTCTGTCGAAGGGCTTCGATATCGTTGGCTGGAATAAACCGCCCGCATTTCGCTTCGTTGATCATTGAGGGATAGCCATTGTAGGAAGCAACGATCGGTTTGGCTGCCATCATGTAGTCAATGAGCTTGTTCAGTGAAAGACCGTAACGCCATACCAATGAATCCTTTACGCTGAAATAGAGAATCTGGCAGTGTTCCAGAACCCCATGAACCTGCGCTTTGCCAACCTTGGGTGCAAAAGTGATATTTGACAAGCCTTGCACTTTGGTCTTAAACGACTCCAATAGGTCTCCAGAGCCCAGCAGCAGGAAATGGACCCGTTTGTCATCCTTCATGGCAATGGCACAATCAATTAAAGGCTCCAGAGCATTAGTTAGGCCTATACTACCCGCATAACCCACTATAAATTTCTCCTTTGGAATAAAAAGATCGGTATAATCCTCCAGCAAGGGTTCCAGATTTGCGTAAAGACCAGGATCGTAACCGAAAGGTATACAGACGCAATTCATGGGTTTGCCCATAACTGTCGTTACATGTTCAGTCAGGTTAGGCATCGTTCCCACAACAATATCGGCATGCTGGTACCCAAACCTTTCAGCCCAGGCCAATAACCTGATCAATAGATTCCATTTACTAAAGCCTCCCTCTTCAATCAGTGTCAACGGCCAGATGTCCCTGACTTCGAATATGAGATTGCATCCATATTTTCGCTTGAGCAAATATCCATTAAATACGGTAAGCAGCGACAATGACGAAACAATAACAACGTCGGGTTGCGGCAATTCGCGCTTGGGCATCAGCCAGAGCTTGAACTCAAAATCAAGCCAGCTCAGTATCCTACGGAATGAATTTGCACCCCGATACTTGATTGTGCGAATCCACCAGGTTTCGACCCCATCAATTACTTCTTGGAAATAGGTGTGATCCCGACGGGGGATATCCACGAGATGGTTTGAGTCAGAAGATATAATGACAGTATTTCTACCGAGCCGATTAAATTCTTTAGCGAGATAAAAATGACGGGTTCCAAATCCGTACTTCAAGGGGCTGGCATACTTCGAAATGTACCAGATACATTTACTCATTTGATTATCTTGAATAGAGCTTCGGAATAGAGTTCACTACCGAAATAACTTCCTTAAAATCTAAACCGAGCACATCGAGGTACCACTTTATGTTTGAATATCGTGGGGCATTCTCGAGATTAACCAATTTTAATGCCTCTTCCCGGGTAATATCGCCTTCACGTATCTGATTGCTTCTGAATGTATCGTGTTCAGTAAAACCAGCTACTGTATAATAAGTGTAGTTATAAAAAGCAGCAGTACCATCCCCAATTCTCCAAGTGGTTGAAGTGTCCGCTGCCTTCTCCCAATCGTAATCAGCCAATGTTTTATCAATCAGCTGTTCATCCCATCGCCAGTAATCAAAAATATGATAATAATCTTTTTTCTTCGTGAAACTTCTATAATACTCACCAGACAAAGTATCCCACAGCGATCTGTTAAAATACCCGGGACTTTCAAGAATAGCCTTAAAACGTAAAGATTGATATCTCATTTGCTTAATAGCTCCATGGCTATAGACACGTTTTTCCTCGAAAATATTTTCAACGCCCAATTTCGCACACATCCTGCTGATATTCCTCCGTCCCAAATCTGTCACCATACCCCAATCGTAGGTATATGCCACAGGCTTCATTTTCAACTCATTAACCACAAGATGTAGTCCATAACAACTATCACGCCCCCCAGAAAACGGAACTATACAATCATTGCCATGTGGACGGCGATATGGTTCAACTAAAGCAAACAACTCTTCTTTTGATTTTGGAACATTTCTTGGTTTATAGCTGCGGCAATAATTGCAGACACCTTCCGAATCAAAGCTTATGAACGGCATTGTTTCAGGGAGTACGCATTTCGTACAACGGCGTACATTTGTGATTCTATGCTCAAGAAGTTTTTCATCGGAGGCTGAAAATGATAAACCAGGTACCAGGTTTTCAGTTCTGCTGGATTTTTCCGAAATCTCAATCGGAGCTTGAGATAAAGGTATATCGATGAAAACAGCCTCTTTAATTTGATTAATACCCGTACACCCAATTTGGGATAAAGGAAAACTTTCGGAAGCAAAAATCCAGCTTTCGTTTTTGCGTCCCAAATACAGACTTCCATTATTGGAGAAAAGACATAATTTCCCGAGCATGGGCAAAGCAATCGCACAGGAAACTACACCCTGACAAAGTTCTAATACTCTTTGCGGAAGACCTGCTACATCAAGGCCATCTTCAATGTACTCAGCGGCAATTGCTGCTATCACTTCAGTATCAATGGCCAGTTCTCTCTTTTTCTTTAGTACACTCCAAACTGCCTCATGGTTTACTATTATACCGTTATGAAGGACGCAAACATTTTCTCTAACGACCGGTTGATTATCGGACAAACCATTTGTAATCAGCCTACTATGCCCAAGAACCTGTTTGGTGTGGCGTAGCTTAACCTGAGAGACAAGTCTGTTTATCTTGTAATCTGCCCGATATACCTGATATCCTAATCCGTTAAATACTATTAATCCTGAGGAATCCTTTCCCCTTTGCTGAGCGTGGCGAGCTAATATTCCAAATGCCTTTTGGTTAACAAATGAAGACGATATAATTCCAAATATTCCGCACATACTTTACCTTTCTATTAAAAATTGATTAATAAATTAAACAAGTTGCTTTGAATGATTCATGAGTTTATGATCCTTTTATGGTTTCTCTAATTTTGAGGAGAATCTTACAGTTGTATAGCTATTTTTGCTTTTTTGGAAAATTGCGAGTCAGATTCGATAAATATTCATAGACATTAAGTAGTTTAGTCTTCTGAGCTTCCCAGCCAAGCTCCTCCAGCGTTTCAATATCAATGTTCATATTCATCTTATTACTAACAAATAATTCAACAGCGGTTCTGATGCTTTCATTATTCTGGTTGCAACATATCCCTAGTTCAAATCTGGTTACAACATCAACTATATCCGGAAAATCAGATGCAATCACAGGCACTCCCGCAAAACAATATTCAAAGAGTTTGTTAGGCAAACAGAAGTAATCGCTTAGTGATACATTCCCAATCATGCATAAGCCCACATCGGCCGAGCGAACAACTTCAACTACATCTTCGTGTGGAACGGTTGAATGAAAGTGAATATTGGAATAAATATCTGCATAGTTTTTTACTAATTCTTCAAATTCCCCAAAGCCCATGAAAACTACATGAACTCGGGTCTGTTTTGAAAATACATCCAGAAGACTCTGTATTCCCCGTCCCCTTCCCAAAATACCAACGTAGATAAATATCATCTCATTTGAAGCGATTCCATACTCCCCCCTTAGATAGTTCTCCTCAAAATGGTGAAGGCTTTCTAAACCATATCCTAAAATCGGAGAATTTAAAATTACTTCAGATGGCTTCTTTCCAATGTTATTCTGGTACCAGTCTTGGATTGATGGGCTTACTGTGATCAGATAATCAACCAAAGGCCAAAACATTTTCTCTGCCATTAATGTGGCCTTGGATAAAATCGACGTCAGCCCGTTTCTGTCCGATTCCAATTCATGCGCATCATAGATTAATTTGGCACCGGTTATCAACTTTAGAATTGCACCGAAAGGCAATACCATTGTGTCGTGACAATGAATAATTCCCGGTCTGATTCTTATGGCTTTTACCGACATTTTTACTGAAAGTTCAATCAGGGAAAACGCATGACGAACAAAAGTGGGCAGAAATCCAAAACTTCGTGACTTCAAAATAATACAATCAATCTTCAATGTGTTTGCCTGTGACGATACGGCAAGTCCTTCATCCATTGCAACACCGATACCAAACAATGTATATGC
>JAPLDV010000306.1 GCA_026391235.1 Bacteroidia bacterium
CAAGGGCAGGGATAGTGGTAATAAGTCAAGTCCCCTACTCTTGTTGCTGAGCGGCAGGCCAAGATCGAGCAAGATTGTTGTCTCATCTGTAGACAATTCAATGCAGATGCCACCTATCTCATTGCTCCCTCTGTGAATCTGTATTTTCAATACTTTCAATCGGCATTTTCCTTTCATCTATTTCTATTTTCGTTGTCTGGATTATCCCTACATTCAACGCCGATCTTCAAGTCCTCTACATTGATGTTGGGCAGATTGATTCCATATATGATAAGTAGAATCCTTGCAATTGTATCCGAACCTTTAAAGAAGAGGCGGGTATCGATAACCTAATCGTTGATTACGTCATCACTAGCCGCCCTCATGATGATCATTAAAAAGGGCAATTTTTGTGGAAATAATTCTTTACGAAAATCTTATCGGGGCATGCCCGTATTTGTTACAACGCTAACACAGCGATCATCCCAAAGTTCTTGCATGCCAAAATCCTTGATATTAGTCACTTCAAGCTGCGGTAAACCCTGAGTTGCAAGCCACTCATGGATATACCTGATTGCTTCAAGCCCTTGTGTCACTCTGGCGGTGAATATCTTGACTTTTTTCCCTTCGGCAATCCAACCGTTCACCCTCTCTACCATTGGCGGTATTGCTTTACCGATGTGTTCAATACCTATCCAATCGTTATATTCAGCCAGGGTTCCGTCCAGATCCACGCCTATCCAGAAATCTATTTTTCCCATTCACCATTACCTATACCTATTTGATTCTGGTAGTTTTGCAGAAATATTTTGAAGGGCAAAACATGTTCACGAAACAGGGCATAGCCTACAAAATTGGCCATCGCCACCATTAAATCAGCATGTTGCATCCCACCATCTACATTCTTCAATTCGTTCCTAAGAATGCTGCTTGCCGGATCATGTGCGGCGAGGAGTAAAATAACTTCAGGTTTTTCATTCGATATATTTATCACTTGATTTTTGTTACCGTGGCCACCAAATTTTACAAGGCCTAGTTCCCTTTTTTGCTTAAAATTATAAATTACTTCTTGTTTAAGTTCATTCACTTTTGTGGGATTAGATAAAAAGTTGTCGAGGTCCTTGATATGTTTTTTAATCCCGGATTGTCCTTTCAAAGCACCATCCCCATATTTTACTTCCATGAGAACGAGGCGAGGAGGCATTGCTAAGAGCCCTTTCTCCTTCCTTAATTGACCATCAGATTCCCATTTAATAGCAAGGATGTCGAAACGTGCGCGGTTTCCGTTTGTCTGATCGTCGTATTCAATATCAACAATGAAATAATCCGTGGCATTTGATACCTTGGAATAATTATTTTCTCTGACGATTAATTGTTGATACTCCCGCTCACCCTTATGTTTGGAACTTAAGTAAATATCGACGATCTGCTTCAGTTGAGGAAATCTAGCAATCCAAACCTGGGGGGTATCTTTAGAACCTGGTATCAAATCCTTTAATGATTGGGGGCATGTTTCCTTTGCATACTTTTCGTCAAACTCGAACTGATACTTGACCCGATCCCTGGAGATACGGCACAAATTTCCTCCGCGATAATATATATTTACTTGATCGTCCCTTATCTGTAGATCAAGGGTATGATCAGCCTTTACTCTTTGCAAAACATCTTTTAGTGCACCGTTTTTCAAATCACTCATAAACTGTTCTTTCAATATTCGTGGCATCACATTTTTCCTTTCCGAATCCAAATAATGTGCCTCCTGTCAACTATATGCGACTTATTAACAGGGCATTTCATGTTTTATCGACAATTTTTTTGCAATACTTTAGTATCTTTGAGATAAAAGAGAATTAATAAATGACAACAAAATGTGGTATGTAAATTTGTTAACTGAAAAAAGTGTATAGAGGTGGCCGTTATTTTTTGAGAATTGGGGCCTCTTGGGGCCGATACCCCTGTAGAGGAAGCCATTTCGGGCGGCATTCAAACAGACCTCTCCTACTACCGTAAGTATTCAATGCGTTATGACCGAATGCATTCATCCCAAGAAAAAATATGCCTTTTGAGTCCCGGCAAATCACAAATATCTGTGCCGTATACGACAATCGAT
>JAPLDV010000299.1 GCA_026391235.1 Bacteroidia bacterium
CCGGCGATGGTTCGATCCAGGTTGTTGCCAGCGGTGACGGACGTAATTTTTATTATTCGATCAATGGGAGAGACTTTCTCGATAATAATGGACTCTTCGAGAATCTTCGGCCTGGGAACACTTATACTATCAGTGTAATGGCAGATTCGGTTTGTGCGGTCCCCTGGCCTCCTCCGGTTACCATAACACAGCCTGATAGCCTGGCGGTAAAGCTGTGCACCCTTCCGCCTTCGTGTCAGAATTGTACCGATGGAAACATTAAAGTAGCGCGGATTACGGGCGGTACTCCTCCTTATCAGATCCTTCTCAACGGTTCCCTGGCTGATACAGCGATGTACGGTCTTGGTCCGGGAACTTATTCCCTGACCATCTCGGATTCGAACCAGTGTACTTTACCTGTTCCGGTGGAGCTGGCCGTTGGCCTGCATCCGGAAATATCCGGTTCGGTCAACTATCCGGTTTGTACCGGAACCCCTGTGACTTTAACCCTGACTAACTTTAACCGGATAGAATGGATCACTCCTGCCTGGGGCGGCAATAGAAATAGAATTGACGTTAATCCTTTAGTTTCCACCATCTACCGCGTAAGATCGATTCAAACTGATGCCGATAATTTTGTATGCGATACCATACTTGAATATCCCATTGTAATACTTCCTTTTGTCAGTCCATCACTCGCGGATACTGTTAAGGCCTGCGCCGGTGATACCGTTCGCCTTGATGGAGGGGCGAACTATAGGTATCCGGAATGGAACAATGGAATTCATGACAGGTATAATCAACTCATTGAGACGTTTGATCCATTGATCCTTAGCGTTATGGATGACAATGGATGTATCCTGAAGGACACCGTTTCCGTGATTTTTTATGACCTGCCGGTGGTTGATCTGGGTGCTGACAAGTCGCTCTGTTCATCTGAACCTTTGATACTTACCGGAGGATCCGGCGAAAGCTACAAATGGAGTACCGGTGCACTCACACGCGACATCTCCGTGACTGCCAGTGGTAAATATTACCTTGAAATCACCACAAAGGGTTGCAGTTCATCAGATTCCGTCAACGTTAAAATTTCGGATCCTGCATTGTTTGGGATCGATTCGGTGAATAGAACCGACAATACCTGCTTCGGCGCTGAAGCAGGTTCTATAGAGATATTTGTTCATGGTTCCGGCGTATCCTTTCAATATTCGATCGACGATGGGGGGACATACCAGTCTGCCAGCAGGTTTGACAATCTTCAGTCGGGCGATTACAATGTCCGGATATCCGAAGATTCCACCTGTTATATTGATTATGGAGCACCCGTAACTATCGGTCAGCCGGATTCCATTCATATATCCTACCGTTTGAGATCACCGGGATGTGAAACCTGCAATGATGGAAAACTGACACTTGTGGTAACCGGGGGAATTGGAAAATACACCATCACGCTTTCCGGAAGGCCGATAGAATTGGTCACCGGATCATTGGGAGTGGGAACCTATACTATTGCTGTGACCGATGAAAATAACTGTACAAAAACTGTTGAGTTTGAGCTGGAACTGCTGAATGTAATTCCCAATGTGATCACCACCAACGGTGATGAAATTAATGAATTTTGGAAGATACCCATGCTCAAATATTTTCCTGATGCCGTGGTTAAGGTTTTCACTGTCTCCGGAAAGATGGTATTTGAATCGGCCAAAGGTTATCCCGTGCCATGGGACGGCAAGGACAGCGGCAACCTGCTTCCAATGGGCACTTATTATTACCTGATAAACCTTGGACCCGGAGAACAGCAGCTTACCGGATACCTGACAATACTGCGCTAGAATATGATAAATTCCAAATACCAAACCTCAAAGTCCAACACGGAGCGCTGTCATCCCCGCGAAGGCGGGGACCTTTTGACGCTACTCCGGATTATGCCGAACTATTAAATAATCGCTCGTGCTCCTAACCCGAACATACCTCATCCTCCTCTTTGCCTGCATGGCTGACGTGCTTACGGGACAGATATCGCCTTTGGCCGATCAGTTTCTGATCAACCCGTTCCTGACCAATCCGGCCTTTGCAGGTATAGATACGAAGGCACCCCTGAGTATTTCTGCCCGGCAGCAATGGCTTGGAATAAAAGGTGCACCATCCTGGCAGTCAGCTACATACCATTCAAGTTTAAATGCCCAAAAGCAGCGCTTCAATCCGCTTGGCTTTGTGAATAAAGGCGAAAACTCTTTTGGAAATGTTGGAGTTGGAGGAGGATTGTTCAATGTTAAATATGGAGCAATCAGTCAGATAGGCCTGCACCTCGATTATGCCTATCATGTTTACATTGGTAAAGGCCGCTTGTCGTTTGGTCTGGCTCCATTATACCAGCAACTTATAATCAATAAATCAGGATTCATTCCCCCTGATGGTGCCGTTCCGGATCCCCTGATTGATGGAGCCGTCAGGGAGATTCTGCATAAAATCGATATCAATGCCGGGGTTCACTATTTTTCTGATTTTATTTTTGCCGGATTTTCAGTGGTTCAGCTGTTTAATTCATCAGTTACCTTTGGAAAATTGAGTTTTACAACTGATTCCGATAAAAACTCCTATCTGGCCCGGAGTCTTTATCTATATGGAGGAATTACTCCCGTATTAAGCAAGAATATTACACTTGAACCATCGGTTTTAATGAAATATAATGGTCAAAGCGGATTTGATTTTCAGGTCCATCTTCGAACAACAATTTATGAAAATTTTCAGGCCGGGCTATTGTATCATTTCAAGGAATCAGCGGGATTTTTCGCCGGTGTCAGGGTTGGAGATCTGATTTTTCGCTACCAATTTGAATTGCCTTTAGGAACCGCAGTTTTAACCCGGTTTACAACCAATCAGGTGATGGTGGGATATCTATTTTAGAAGGAAACAATTTTCGAACGCCGGGTAAAATAAAGAACAGGATTGCGTTGGTTTTTGGAGCCAATGGGATGGTCGAGAAAGGGAACATGTGATTGATTTCAGCAGATTGGAGGAGTATGAAAAATAGTTTATCAATCTGAGAATTACAAAAGTTCCGCAAGAAATAGCATGTTTAGTATACCCACAATCGAAGTAAAAAAAGTATTCAAATCTTTTAAAACAGTTCAGGCTGTTAAGGGGATTGATTTACAGATACAGTCAGGGCATTTTGTGGCTATTTTGGGACCAAACGGCGCCGGTAAAACAACCCTGGTGGAAATGATCGAAGGCATACAAAAGCCGGATTCGGGAGAAATCCTTGTTCTTGGGAAAACCTGGAAGCATCATTCGGCCGAGCTCCATCGTGAAATTGGACTGTGCCTCCAGGAAACACGATTCATTGACAAACTGCGGGTGATTGAAACTTTACGGCTGTTTGCAGGGTTTTACGGATTGCAAAATAGCCGGGTCGAGGAAGTGATTTATCTCATCGGACTGGATGACAAGCGGCGAGCCTATGTCGTGAACCTTTCAGGCGGACAAAGGCAACGTTTAGCCCTGGGCATTGCCCTTCTGAATAAACCGCGCCTTCTCCTGCTCGATGAACCCACAACAGGTCTTGATCCCAACGCCCGGCGCGAGATATGGACTATTCTGAACCGGATGAAATTGGAAATGAATACTTCGCTACTGTTGACTACTCATTATATGGAGGAGGCAGAACAATTGTGCGACTATATCGTTATAATGGATCAAGGGGTTATCCTTAAGGAAGGCACAGTAAATGAGCTGCTTGGTTCAGGACCGAATCATGAGCCGGTTATGGTTACCATACCGCTTAAACGAACCCTTGACGACCTCTTTATAGAACTTACCGGGAGGCACCTTCATGAGTAATCGTTTTGATGCCAGGCAGATGGGCCTCCTGATTGCCTCCAGTTTCCGTGAAATTATCCGGGAGCCGGGTGTTCTCTTCTGGGGTATCGGTTTTCCGATCCTGATGTCACTCGGTCTGGGCATCGCATTTACCCAAAAACCTGATGTCATTCGGAAAGTTGCTGTGGTATCACCTTCTCAATTAATAACCAGGGATACAATGGTCATTAGCGATGAGCATCTGGGTTCTACCACATTTATCTTTCAAAAGATGAGCTGGGATGAGGCAATGGTGCTGTTAAAGAGGGGGAATTTCAATCTGATACTCGATCAGAAAGATGGTCAGGTTCAGTATCACTTCGATCCGATG
>JAPLDV010000770.1 GCA_026391235.1 Bacteroidia bacterium
ATCTTTAGTTTTGTTTTCTCCGAAAGGACAATCAACTTCTCCATTTCAACATCTGTCAGGTCCGGAAATTCACTCCTGAAAACAGGGTCAAATATGGGGATATCGAAATCCCCGCCATGATCTTCAATATTCAGGTTAAGAGGAATGTTAAGAGAGGTCAAGAGCGTTAAGATTTGATCGAAGTCGATCACACCCTGACCAAATGGTGCCGTAAAGGATTTAAACCCGACACCCTTTTCTGTCATTCCCGCGAAAGCGGGAACCCGCAACGCTCCGTCCTTGATGTGGGTTGATACTATCCAGGGCAGCACCCGTTCAGTAGCCATTACAGGATCTTCGAGCATCGTGAGCAAGTTCATGGTATCCAGACAAATGCCTAACCACTCTCCCGGTTTTGCCCCACAGGCTTCAAAAAGGCGAAGCAGCTCGAACGTGGTGAACTCGAAATGGGTTTCGATAGCCAGTATCACGTTATAATCCATCAGCATCTGTTTCTGGGCCGACAGGGCAACCGCCATTTCATCGAGCATCTGCTGCGTCGGCAGGGATTTCGGGTTCCATCGCATCAACCCCCCGGAACACGACCGGATAATGCGGGTTCCGAGTTTTGCCGCCTCTTGAGCGGCCGTCCGGTTATGATTGAAAAGATTCTTCTTTACCCAGGTCGACAGGTCACGCGGAATATGCTGCCCCCCGCCCCACTCCAAGTACATATTATGCTCCTCTGCAAAATCTTTCAACCGGAGCAACTGATTACAATCGAGCTTCCTTCGCTGCTCCTCATCCAAACCCGAAAATGCCACCCCTTCCGCACCGTGATCGAGTGCCCACTGCATAGTTTCCATCGGATCCAATCCGAGCGGAAACAACCCGTAATTATCAATCCCAATCCTAATCATTTCTCAGTATACAAATTAATCAGCTCCTTGACATTGGCACATTATCACATTATCACATTGGCATATTGGCACATTAGCATATTGGCACATTAAAAAATTGGCATCCCAGCCATCCGTTCGATATAATTATGATCAATATAGGGATCGTCATCGAAATGGGTCTCCATCATCCCAATCCGTTTAACGAGAAGTTCCGGCAGATTGATGCCATACATCAGCGGTGTTTCCCCCTGATCTGTCAAAGCAATGAACTCAATACCAGTATGGAAGAGTTTAATCAGTTCTTTGGAATTGGCGATTTCCAGTTTCATCATCTCCTGCATCGCGGATTTATATCGCTGTTTATCTGCAGATCCCATTGCATTCATGAATCCGTATACCGAATCCACCCAAACCGCGATGTTTCGCTGGGTGGTGATCCAGCACCGGAGAGCTTTCATCCTGACATACTGATCCTTAAAGATCGGCGCCTTATCCAGTTGGCCTTCGAGCATCCGTATTGCCTCATCCAGTTTTGGTAACACATTCATATCGATTCTTAACGCATCTTCACGGCTCCTTTCGGGGGTAGTTAGGGTGAACAACACATCCTTGCTGAGATCCACGTTATTCGGATTGTGGGGGATCGTACACATGAAATTTTCATAAAAATCGCGCCCTGCTTGCGGGATCTTTTCAATATCGGGTACAAAAGGCCTCACCCATAGCCGGTACCAGGTGAATCCGATGGTTGAATATAACGATGAAATATTTGGGAAACCGAGGATGCCGGCTTCAGCCAGGTCCCATGCATGCAGCAAAACAGTATAATCCTCTCCACCAATATATTTCTTTGCATAGGCTACCAGTACATCTTCAACGGTTCTTCCGGAATTGATCTGATAATTCCGCAGGATCTCATGATTGATATTGAACGGAACCTTCTCCGGCGGAAATGTACCACCCATGTGGGCCAGGTAGTTAACGCCGTTTTGATGAAGTGTCTCCAGACGTTTGCGGGTAAGTTTCGGATACGGGATCCCCATCAATGGCGCGAACATGGTTTGGGGACCATATGCATAATAAAAGGATACCTGCGATCCGGTTTCCTCGATGCCTTTGAAAATTGGTTTTTCCCGCTCGTCAAAATCTTGTTGGAAAACGCATCCCGCATTGATATCCTTGCGGTCGGGGTACATCGGGTGACTGTAAGGCATGTCCCAGCCTCGCTGGATCAGCGAGGCAGTTTCGATATCGAGCTTGCCGTTTA
>JAPLDV010000567.1 GCA_026391235.1 Bacteroidia bacterium
GCCCAAAGGATCAATCATCTGATTCCAGTCGGCAAGCGTGGCAACATGCCAGCCCCGGGGGGCCAGCTTTTTGGTATCCACCGCAAACCAGTTATACAATGCACCATAATCGGTTTTATTAACCGGATCATTATCATACCAGCAATAGGCCATCGAGGTCAATTTCGACCAGCTGCTGCTGTTGGTAACATTTGGAATGGCAGTGCCATCATTCAGCCTGGTGGTTTTCAGATTTTCAACCGTCCAGTATTGTTTCCCGATTTTTTTAACGTGGTACAGATTCCCGTCAATATCCTTTACGGTGGTGGTGGTATCTGGAAGTAAGGTAAGAGTGGAATCGCCGGCAAACTCCACATGGACCGGATAAGGATCACTCCAGTACTCGTAATACTTCGGGTATGTGGGATCGTTCATCCAATCCGTAATGTTCATCAATGGGCTTTTCGTTGTATCCGACAGGCAGAAAATCAGATTGCTGTCGTAATTGGCACATTTATCGATATTCACCCGCCGGGTATAGCCAACATAGGCACCACTTGCAAATGATTTTTGCAGGTTTGGCCATTTGCCCCGGAAGCTGTGACAAAAAGAACCGATCATCAGGACGGTATCCTTGCTGAAGTTATTGTGACCGGATATAAACCTTTCTGAAATCCAGTATTTGTTTTTTCCCTTATATTGCATAATAATCATATTGTTATTTGAAAGATCGACCCAATATTTCGTGTTCAGATTTGCGGTTTCTCCGGTTAGCATATAGACATCCACGATGCCGGTAGAATCTTCCCAGCCGAATCCATGCGCGGCAAGATCAATAATGCCGTAGCCGGATAATTGGGTATACCGCTCCAGTGTGGCTTGTTCATCCGTATAAACCTTGTCGAGGCTGTACGTGATTTTCGGGAGGTTAAGCCGGTGGTTGCTGATAACCTGGTCCGTGTAGTATTTAAAAGTCTGCCCATCCTTAACTTCAGAATAAGCAGCATCAAACAGGATCATTTTCTTGTTGTTCACCGATGATTTTACATCAGGCTTACGGTCATCCGCCCGAACCCGGGGCTCACTTATTTCTGATGCATTTTCAGGGAACCGCTGAGAATTGAGCATGATTCCGCCTCGTGTGCCATTGGTATACTGAACGGAAATGCCCTGGTCGGTCACCTTTGCGTACGACACGTTCGGGTTGCTCAGGAAATACTGGCGCAACTTCTCAACTGCAGCCAGTGAATCCATTGATATTGTCCAGGTCGTGAAATTCAAACCGGCCTGGTCCTGGAACGTCAGCACCTCAGTCACGAATTCCTTTTCATCGTCCGGCCAGTTATTGGCATTATCGTTGGGCTTTTTGCAACTGTTGAAAAGGGAAGCAATAACCGTAAGAATGACAATCAGGAGGATAAGGGCTGCATGTTTCATGGTGGATGATTTATTCATTCAAAGTTAATTATCAATCAGGTGAGATTTACGGATTTTTTTTTACGGAGGGGAAAAAAGTTCAGGCATCAATCTGATCGCCATAATTCTTAAATTCGTGATTTGCAGAATGTCTTAATAATACTACCAATTGACATGCCATGGAAGACTCTCATTTATTAAAAGTCACCTTAGCCCGGATTTCAACAGTCAGGAAGTCAGCCTCCCTGGTTCTTTTCTCCGTTCTTCTTTCCCTGCCTCTCATCCTGACCCAATGCAACAAGGACAAATTGCCTGTCAACGGGGATCCGGAGAAATTCAATTACCTGACCGAAGACTACCCTCCGTTCAATTATGCCGAAAATGGCCTTGCAAACGGAGTTTCCGTTGACATACTGGATGGTATTTTCGGCAAGCTTAACCTGTCGGTGGATCGGACAGCCATAAAGGTTGCCAACTGGGCCGATTCCTACGAAACCGTGCTTAAAACACCGGGAACCATGTTATTCTCGATGGTTAAGGATGCTGAAAGAACCCCTCTGTTCAAGTGGGTGGGTCCGATTGCCCCCCATACCGATGTGGTGATCACCTTAAAAAATTCAGGTGTGCAGATCAAGGAAGTAACCGATCTGAACAATTATTTTACCGGCGTGGTCGATGGCTACAGCAGCATCAACACCCTGATGGACCTGGGAGTATTAAGGCCCAATATTGTTGTGTACAGCAGCCTGGCTGAACTCTATAAGGCCCTGGAAAACGGCGATGTTCAGTGTATTGCTTATTCCGAAGCCGGTCATGGCCTGATGATCCAGACCCTTGGATATACCACCGGGGATTTTGCGGCCCTGTTTCCCATTCATACCAGTGAGCTTTATTATGCTTTCAATATCGAAACGGCCGATGAAATGATCGCTGATTTCCAGGATCAGCTGAATACCATGAAATCCGACAGAGCGACCGATGGGAGCAGTACATACGAGAAGATCCTGAACCGTTACAATATCATCCGCCAGGCTACCGATGGTATAACGGAAGAGATGGTCATTAACCTGGTAAACCGTACCGCCGCCGACCTGCAGGCCGATGCACCCGGAACACTGTCGAAAATCAACCAGAAGCTGGCACCTTATAAAGATCCGGTGAATCCTATCCTTTATACGTTTGTTTTTGATTTGAACGTGGTTATAGTCGCCGATGCCGGCAATCCATCGCTGACAGGTGTTTCAATGGCAGGAAAACCGGATGTGACCGGTAAATTGTTCCGCGACGAACTGGTGCAGGGTGCCCTGAAAAATGGTACCGGTTGGGTTGATTACACCTATACAAAGCCTGATCAGAGCGGTTTGTATAAGAAAACTGCCTATTATAAACTCGTTACGGCCAGCAATTCGATACAATATGTGGTAGGTGCGGGAAGGTATAAGTAAAACAACGGAGGATCACCGGCAAAGTGTTTCATATGGCCCGTATCAATCAAAACTTCAACCTATAATATAATGCAAAAAATTCTTGCCAACCATCTCAAGGTGAGCGGCCTTTCACTCGAAAGCCCTGTCACTCGTCACTTGTCACTTGTCACTAATATTTTTATTCTTCTCCTCGCCGCCCTCCTTGCCGGCTGTGTGCCCAAAAAGGCATCAGAGCCTGAGCTGGTTAAAGCCTATGACCTTGATTTCAACTGGGGAGAAGGTGGTCCGAACGCGTTTGCCGCACCCGGCCAATGGGCCGATGCGTCGCCAAAAGAGCATATCAAATGGTACAAAGAGCTGGGCGTTAATGCTATTCAGACTTTCTGCGTTTCCTGCAACGGCTATGCCTGGTACAAAAACGGGGTGATCCCCGCACAACCGGGGCTGAAATACGATTTCCTGCCCGAGATGGTCAGGCTGGGTCATAAAGCCGGAATGAAGGTTTTCGGATATTATTGCATCGGTGCCAATGTCCGGTGGGGCCTTGAGAATCCGGATTACAGCTATGGAATCCCGGCCGACCGGCATATCCCTTTTACCCGGAAGTACCTCCAATATCTGGATACAGCCATCCGGGAGGCAGTCAGCAAATCGGGGATCGACGGGTTTATGATCGACTGGTTTTATCAGCCCAACCGGGCATCCACCGGCGGCGAATGGCTGGAATGCGAGAAAGAGAGGTACCAGGAGTTGATGGGAAAGCAATTTCCCGGAAAAGACAGTCTGAAGGAGGCGGATTACAATGCATACAGCCGCCTGGCAATTGAAAAAACCTGGGAAGTGATTCACAAGGCGGCCAAGGAGACTGATCCCAACTGCAAGATCTGGCTCACCTGTTTCGATATCACCCATCCTCACATCGTTAATTCCAAGATGTTTCAGGAGATCGACTGGCTGATGAACGAAGGAGGCGACCTCAAACGGATCGAGGAGATCCGGAGCATGGTCGGACCTCAGACCAAACTCATCACCTGTTTGGCCAGCTGGAACAAACAGGATGCAAAAACCGTCGTGATGGACGCCATCAAATCCGGTGTAGGCCTGTATGGATTCGCCAAGCCAAACGCCAATTCCCTTCTGCCACCGGCCGACTACTATCTGTCAACCCCAATCGACAGCCTTACCGGTGACAATCGGAATATTGCCACATTTGCAAGGATATATAATAATCTGGGGATGGATTATATTAAGGCAGTCGGCAGTAGGCAGTAGGCAGTTGGCAGTTGGCAAGGGGTAGCACGTAGAGACGCATATTTGCGTCTTTGCCGGCAGTAGGCGGTCGTAATGATGCATATTTGCGTCCTACGCATATTGTCGTCCAGGATCGTTTTTTTCTCTGTGGCGCTCTTTGGTTCTCTGTGAAACTCTGTGTAAGAAAATGAACTGACACAGAGGTACACAGAGAACCACAGAGGTACACAGAGAACGAAATGCCAATGGTGAGAATTGGAGACCAATTTGGAATTTTGAAATTACAGATACATGTACCTTTTAATGCAAAGTAAAATAATTGACGTGTTGAAATATTGGGCAATTCCGGGTTTAATGGTGGTGGCTGCATGCACCGGTAATCACTTACAACAACCGCAACAGCTGGTTCCGGCCATGGACCTTTCCACGATTACGGATACTATCACCATCGACCTGGACCATCAAATAAATGATTACCAGATTGTTCCTCTGGAAACCACTCCTACGCTCCTGATCGGTGACGGTGCTAAATTTATTTTCATTTCAGATGATTATATCCTTGTGGAAACCGAAACAGGCCTTCAGCAATTCAACAAGCAAGGACGTTTTATCCGTCAATTAATGAGTAAGGGAAAAGGTCCGGATGAGTTCATTTACCTGGGAGCGGTGATTATTTATAAATCCGGGTTATATTTCACTGATGTCACAAAAAGCAGGGAGCGGATCTATTCCTGTAATCTCTCGACAGGCGATCTGACCAGTTTTCCTTTAGCAATTTCCGGAATCATTGACGATTTAGCTTTTCTGAACGACTCCACATTGATGGTTATCAGTGACAAGGCTGGTGAAAAGGGCTGGCAATGCACCGTATTTGTCCAGGATTTGAAAGGCAACCTTAGTTATTCCAAAGGACTGGGGAACTATGATTTAAAGTCCCGAATAGGACATGCACACATTCAGCCGGATGGTACTGGGGGAGCTCTCTTCTCAAACCCCAAAAGTGACTCCATTGTAAGATTCACCGGGAGTCAATTTCAACCGTGGTGGTATACGCTGAATCTGTCAGAATTCGTCTTAGGGCAAACCTACGAGCGATTTCTGAGAATAGTTTTTCTCTATTGCTCCAAAGGTGACTTATTCTTCGAAAAGACGTTGATTTCCAGCGCAAAGAAGACAACAAAATTCGGTCATCGCCAATTGGTTGCGGTCAGTCCGGATAGCCTTAAAGCCGCAATCGTCAGATCATTCAGGATAAAAGATTTGGATTTTGACATCGATCCTTTTATCAACTATCAAAGCAAAACCTTTGCGGTCGCGGAATACTCCGCCATCGATTTCAAAGAAAAAATACGTGCCATTATGGCAAGGAATGACCTTGTAGGGACGGATAAATCCGTCCGTGATTCGGATAAATCCGTCCGTGAAAAATTGAAAGCCCTGGATCAAAAGATTACGGAGAATGACAATCCGGTTCTGATAATCTGGAAGCTGTAATAAAACAAAAGGGAGATGGAAAGAAGAGATTCGAGGACCAATTCAGAGATTCGAAGACCAGTGTTGTATTTTGAAGTAGGAGATTCAGGTGTTCCCAGTCCTTTGGTATCTTTGAGTCTTTGCGAGAAATGATGGGAAAATCTATCCGAATTTAAACCTAGTTTTAAAATAACAAGATATCAATCAAACGAATATGAAAAGAATTTGCGTCATTTTTCTGCTTGTTCTTTCCGGGATTATGTTGAATGCGCAGTCAATGAAGTTCGCGATCCGCGAGGAAACCGGGAAATTTAATCCGGAGTTATCTCTGCACGGTAAAACCCTGATCACCGCACCCGCAGAGGGATTATGGTCTATCGCTACCGCCTGGGCAAACGACTGGCCCACGGACTGGAAACATACCTCGCCCTCTAAAATTGAACAATCGGGCGACTGGCAGATCATCAGTGGTGAACTCGCGCTTCCTCAGGGCATCTGGAAGATCCGTGATGCTTACCGGTTGGAAAACGGACTGGTGAAATGCATCCGGAGGTTCGAATGGACGGGAAAAACTGCCATTGATTCGATCACGTTGTCGGTCAGGTTTCGGGTATCGGGTATCAGGTGTCAGGCATTTTTGCCGGGGATTCTGTACTATGGTAACCCGTCAGGGTATCAGAATACACCGGACTGCGTACCCCATTACTTCGGAAATCCCGGTGAGATGGCGATTTTCGAAGACCACCGGTTCCCGATGCCGTTTACCTGCCTGGAATCTGTGGGTACGTTGAAGTTTGGGGCAGTCATTCATACCGTTCCCAGCTCCCTGCGCGACCCGAAATTATTTGATCACTGGTGGTCGATGGGGGTAACCGCCCATGAAGGCTATTCCGAATTGACCCTGCTCTCAGGTCCGATCACCTATAATGATCAAAGAAGCGTAGCCAAGGCCCATCAATGCGGAGCGATGAAATACGGCAATACATTCATCAGCGTAAAACCAGGTGCCGTAATTGAAAAGACGTTTTATCTTGATTTATACCCGATTGAAAAACAAGGCACTGCGTTCCAGAAACCGGTGCACGATGCAATATCAATGTATAAACCCTTTTATGCTGAGGACCTTCCAACGGCAAAGGAGATCATTGAATCGAAATACCGCCTGGCCAAGGCCCGATGGACGGAAAGCGATGTGCATGCCGGATTCAACATGTATCCATGGCTCGATAAGCCGCAGATTGTGATGGGTTGGTGCGGGCAAGCTGAATCGTTAGGTTACGCGTTCCAGATCCTGAAAGAGGATCTGGAAAATGACCCCGCTCTTGACCCGATGGTTCAGAGATCACTTGATTTTCTGAGTACTTATCCTGTTGAAGCCGATGGGTTTCCGGTGGTTTATGATGTGCTTAAAAAAACGTATGGCAACAAGGACCCTGTTTCCATGGGACAGGGGATGTACAGCATCGCTAAAGCCATTGAGTCTGCCCGCATCAACAAACGGTACGATGCCTCCAAATGGGAAATGTTCCTGAAAAAGGCCTGTGATTTTGCGGCCAAACGGATCCTCGATGAAACATGGACGCCCCGTTCAACCGCCGAAGGATTTTACATTGCGCCGCTCTGCATTGCATCGAAACTGTTCAGCAACAGTCAGTACCAGGCAGCTGCAGTCAAAGCTGCCCGATATTATGCCAATCGTCACCTCGACATGAAAGAGCCTTACTGGGGTGGAACGCTGGATGCCTCGGGCGAGGACAAGGAGGGCGCATGGGCCGCTTTCCAGGGATTCCTGAGCGTATACGAACTCACCAAAGAGCCGCAATACCTGGAATGGGCCAGGCATGCCTGCGATGTATGCCTGAGTTACACAGTGGTCTGGGATATCCCACTGCCGCCCGGCCGGATGGCCGACCATCAGTTCAAGACCCGGGGCTGGACGGTGGTATCGCCACAGAATCAGCATATTGATGTATTCGGAGTATTCTTTACCCCTGATATTTACAGATTGGGCGAGCTCACCCAAAACGAAGACCTGAAGCGCCTCTCAAAAGTGATGTTCCGCTCCTGCGGCCAGCTGACCGATCCCTTTGGCAGTCAGGGCGAGCAGATGCAGGAAACCAACTTCGCCCAGGCCGGCGACTTGTCGGATGTGTACCGTTTGCGGGGCGGGTATGCCGAACACTGGACGGTATTCTGGATCACGGCGCATTTTCTCAATGCCGCAGCCCGGTTTAGGGAAATGGGGGTGACATTGTAGAGACGCACATATGCGTCTCTACATGCGTCTCTACGGGAATATTGATAGGGTGAGATCAGAAGATTACGGAGAATGATAATCCGGTTTTGATTATCTGGAAGTTGTAGATATTCCCCTGGAGCATGCAGGTTATAAAGATGTTTACAATCAGTTTACCAAGCAAATGGAGAAGGGTGTCAGGCAACTTTCAGATGAGGTTGTGGCACAGCTGTTTATCCGTCAGCCAGGGAACATTAAAATAATCGGGACTGTCGGGGAATTGCAGTTTGAAGTAATACAGTTCAGGTTGCTGCATGAGTACGGGGCATCCTGTTCATTCCAGCCACTGAGATTATATAAAGCCTTCTGGTTCACTTCCAAGGATAAAGCCCAAATCAATAAGCTGCTGTCGATCAATGCCCGGCATATTACTTTCGACAAAGATGACCGACCGGTTTTTATGGCCGAAAGTGAGTGGCACTTTAAAGTAACGCGAGAGGTTTATCCGGCTCTCGTGTTTCACAGCACGTCGGAGAAGAGGGGATAGGACTGTTAGACGGTAAGCAGTTCGGAGGCAAAAACCGGCAGGTTACAGGCAAAACCCTACAGTTTAAACATTTCTGTTTGTTTTCTTGTTTATTCTCGTTTATTGTTTACAACTTTGATATTGCAGAGAAGGCTTATTTTGGAGCATTAACAATTTCGAAGAAATCGAACCTGAAACCTGTCAAATTTGGGTACTAAGTTTAATACCGAATCTTTTCAAAAGGCGGATGATTTCGCTGACCTTTTACAATTGGGTAAAAGTGCCATTCAGCAGATCGCCGATACCGATCATCAGTCCGACCGGCTACTCAGCAGTTTGTTCCCTGACAGAATTTTCGCGGAGAGTAAACAGGTAAGCTTCAAGGACCCTTATCAGATTATTGTTGACAATCTGCCGCACATGGTTTTCTTAAAGAACATCGATTCAGTTTACACTACGTGCAATAAGCAATTTGCAGATTTTCTGGATACCAGCCAATCCGATATTATTGGGAAAACCGATATTGATCTTTTTCCTGAAACACTTGCACTGCTGTTCCAATATGAGGATAAACATACATTGGATCAAGGCATTCCGTGTCAATTTGTCCAGGATTACCGGAAAGATGATCAGAAAAGATTTTTCCAGATCACAAAAATCCCGATTCAGGGCACATCTGGTAAAAACCTCGGAATTCTCGGGATCATTATTGAGATTGCAGATATAATTTTATTCAAGAAAATAGTTGAGGATGGCCAGTCACCAAAGGATTTAATAGGTGAGAATGATCATGATGTATTTTATAAAATTGACCAATGTGGAGTTGGTAGTTATATTTCAAAGAATATAATCAGGCTAACCGGATATTCTCAGGAAGAGCAGCTTAAAATGAGCCATGCTGAACAGCTTGAAAGAGAATCGGTAAAAGTTTACAACGAGTTAATGAGTTTTTACAGTGATGTGCTGAAGGGACCGATATCAGCGGAGGACCGGCCGAAGTACCATCGCAGGGTGGATCTTGAATTAAAGAAAAAAGACGGAACATCAGTCTGGGTGGAATCTGCAAATTACCTGTATTTTTCGAGTACTGGTGAGATTAAAGGTATTGTTGGCATGTATCGGAATATAAATGACCGGAAAATGCTTGAATTTAAACTTCAGGAGACTCACGAGAAATTAAAACTGCTTAGCAAGGCACAGGGACAAATAATTTCAACGATATCGCATGAATTCAAAACACCTATATCTGTACTTCAATCCAATCTCCAGCTGCTTTCGAAACGCAGAAATAACTTAGATGACAACATATTGGATGAAATTTTTGATCTTAGCCTTGAAGCGATCAAGGTACTTAACGGCACATTAAATAACATCAGTTTTTTAGCAAAAAATCAAAAAGGCGCATTCAATCTTGTTACTCAGGAAATAGATTTAAATCAATTTATCAAAAAACTCATCCGTGAAATCGTGTGTATACCGGAATATGCTAACCGGATTATTTGTTCGGTCAAATTGAATAAAACTCATTTTCAACTTGACCCAACAATGATGGAGCACATTTTAATGAACCTTCTGATAAACGGATTAAACTTTTCTTCGCCCCGCAAAAAAGTCAGGCTAGGTGTTGAAGAACGGCCCGATCATTTATTCTTCTCCATTAAAGACACGGGTATTGGAATACCCGAAGAGGATATGGACAGGATCTTTGAATCCTTTTACCGGGCAAGCAATGTGAAGGGAATAAAAGGCAGCGGCCTGGGGTTGGCAATTGTAAAGGAATGTGTTACCCTCCAGGGCGGAAATATCAGGATTTTCAGCATTCCTGATGAAGGAACCGAGGTTGAATTTACAATTCCTTTCGGCAATGGATAAGCAGAAAACAATCCTGGTTATTGAAGACGACACAACGATGGGCAGAATGCTTAAGAATCTTCTCACGTTAAACAACTATCTTATTTGCCTGGCTGGTTCCGGGGCTGAGGGCATCCAGAAAGCATTCGAAATTATCCCGGACCTTATCCTGTGCGATATCAAGATGAAACCGGTCGATGGATTCCAGGTGATCAATACATTAAAGCAAAGCTCGATAACCCAACTGATTCCCTTTGTTTTCCTAACAGGGAAAACCGAACTGGAGGATATCCGGCTCGGAATGCAAATGGGTGCTGATGATTACATCGCCAAGCCTTTTGACAATGATGAGCTGATGCTTTCGATTGAAATCAGGCTTAATAAATATGATTTGCTGATCGAGCAAAGTATCCGGGATCTCTATTCCCTGATACATCTGATCCCTTGCTGCGTGATCGTTTTTGAGAAAGATGGGATTGTGGAAGTCAATAATTCAACCATTAAATTATTGGGTTTCGACCGGGAGGAGCTGGTCGGCTTGTCTTTCGGGGAGCTGATTACAAGGGATGAACGGGCTCAGGCGGCAAACATGCTGAAACGCAGCTATCTGGGGTTAACGGAGCATGGGAAACTCGACCTGGTTTTGAAACGCAATGACGATTCGGAGGTCCATGTTGAGCTGAGCTATTTTCAAACCCGCACCTTTAAGGGAAAGCCTCAGTTTCTGGGTCTCTTAACTCAAAAAGCGAAAAAGCGGGATGGAGAGCCTTCTGAGGAGGATCCATTTATCGACTGCCTTGCGAAAGATTTTAAATACCTGCAAAAAATTATCTCGGACGATAAAGTTCAGGTTTCGGATAAACTGGCCGATCAGCTGATCAAGATTTTCAAGGATTATCCTCAGCTGCAAGGGAAAAAACATATTGAAGCTGTCGGCGAACAAGATGTCCAGCTTAGCCGACGTGAGCTCGAAGTCATTGAGCTATCCTGTAAAGGCCTGGCCATTAAAGAGATTGCCGACAAGCTATTCATTTCCGACCGGACGGTTGAGAAACATCGTGCCAGCGTGATGGAAAAAACCGGTGCCCGCAACATCGTTGAGGCGGTTATCTATCTGATCAAGAACCGGCTGATTGCCATCTAGGGGTTCCCCCCCCCCCTTCATTTTAAGATCCCCTGCGGAAATCACCTCCTTTTTAAATACGGGTAAATATCCGTATTGATTGGTGCCTTTTCATCACGGAACTTTGGTTTGACCTTTAATAAATCGAAGCATCGTATGAAAAGAAACCTTCACCTGATAGCATTGATGCTCATTGCAATCATGCTTTGCGCCTTGAATGGCATGGCAGCGACCACCACAACGGTCAAGCTTTATGCCGGTACCGCAGCCACGGTGGGCGGAATCGCCACCAGTGCCGAGCAGTTCATCGGCACCGGCGCCTGGAAAAATAACCAGGCAGCTCCTCTCGGCAAGATGGAACTCTATCTACCATTAGCCTCGTTGGGCGTTTTTAAAATTGACGACATCGCCAATCTGCAGTTTTCAACCAAGAAAATGGCTCCGGCGGGTTCAAATGTTGATTTTTTCTGGAGCATCTACACTGCACCATACGTGGGGGGATTCGCATCCTGGTATGGTCAGCGTCTAACCTCCGAACCCATGTATTATAATGGGTTTAATGCGCCTTATGGGTCGTGGACCACTTTCCAAACCCCAGCCGGTGCAAACCAGATGACCTTTTTTGATTCCAACCATTCGCCGGCAGGTTATTCCGGTGCGCCAACACTGGCTGATGTGCAGGCTGGCCCTATCAGTTTTGGCTATACCCCTCCTTATTGGTCGGCAGGAACCGGTTTCGATTTTGGCGCTCAAAGGGTAGCACTCATTTCCTTGTCCACCGGATCAGCCTGGAATGCAACCATGTTATCCTATCTCGACGGGATAAAGATTACCCTGAACAATGGCGATGTCCTGATCATCGATCTGGAAGACGCCACTCCGACTCCTGCCACAACCATTCAAAACCCAACGGAATATGTTACTGTTCCGGGAAAAACCTGCGGTTACTATGAAGTGCCCGTAACTGCCCATGATTTTATTGATATCGGAGCTGTTTCACTGGTGTTGAACTATGATAAACTTGTTCTTCAATACGATGGGGTGACTGTTGCAAGCGAACTTTCCCTGGCGCAGACAAACTCTGCAGCCCTTCTGAGTGGCAGTACCGCAGGACAATTCCGGCTGGCCTACAACGGCCCTGCCATTACCCTTCCTGAGAATTCTGTATTATTTACACTGAGATTCAGGCTGCTTGTTCCTTCACCTGTAACCACAAGCTTAACATGGAGCACGGTGTCAGGAGAATGCGAATATGCCTCACCGGCCGGAGCGATAGTATTCACAAGCGTTTTTACTGACCTTACCGGTTATGTGTTTACCGATAAAACAGTACCGGTTATCACAACCTGCCCGCCGGAAGCCACTTTCGAAGGCTGTTCGACAGCAGCCATCACCGGGCTTGCTTTTTCCTTAACCACGGTTGAAGTCACAGCTGCCCAATTCACGGCTGCCGGTGGCGCAGCAACCGATAATTGCGGTGTTACGTATTATGCTTACAAAGATGTTGCATCGGGTGCCTGCCCGATTGTGGTAATCCGCACCTGGACGGTGAAGGATGCCAAAGGCAATACCATTACATGTGACCAGACGATAAAGATTGCTGATACTACTGTCCCAGTGATCACCGCCCCTGCAGCAACATTACAAATTGAGTGTAATAATCCAAATGCCGCTGCTTTGATTACCGCCTGGCTGGCAACTGCCACTGCAACCGATAACTGTGATGGAACCGTCGCAGTTACCAATAACTATACGACCATTGCCATGACGTGCAACAATGAGATCACAGTATCCTTTAATGCTAAAGATGCCTGCCTGAATGCTGCAGTAACAAAGACCGCTAAAATCAAGATCATTGACACTACGAAGCCGGTGATCACAGTGCCGCCTGCTGCATTAACGATGGAATGCTTCAATGCAGCTACCGTGGCTGCCTGGGCAGCAACGGCCAGTGCCCTGGATGCTTGTGCAGGAGCCGTAACAGTAACGCCCACGTACACAACCCCAACTGTTAATTGTGACCAGACGGTAACTGTAACTTTTACAGCTACCGATGGCTGCAGCAATACAGAGACAGCTGCCAAGGACTTCACCATCAAGCATGTAACAGCTCCTGTGGTTCCTGCCCACGGCTCCAGCACGGTTATCTGCCCTTCTTTGGCAGTTCCGCCACTGTCAGGACCAACCAACCCGTTGGTTCAGACGCCTTATCCTGATTGGGACCTGATGTTCAGAACCTATGCAAATACAGTTCTGGATCAGCAGCAACTAAGCTTCAACAACTGGATTTTGAACCTGAATACAGGATCAGGACAATCCTTTACCCCGGCAATTAGTGACAAGCTGAGACAAATTGATGTCTATGTTTACGCCTTTGTCGGTACTCCTACCTTCTCACTCGAGGTTTATGCAGGGGACGGAAAAACCGGAACGCCATTGTATATTGCCAGCGGTTACAATGTGTCCACTACGGGTTGGATATCATTAACCATTCCTGAAGCTTCTGCTCCGCTTTTGTCATCGGGAGCAAAGTATACTTTCTGGTTAACCGAGTATCCGTATAATTCTGTCCGGCTTGGGCTGGGATATGTTAATCCTTATGCAGGCGGTATTTCCTGGGATGAAGTACCCACGGCCGTTGCTGTAAAAGACGTATGCGGAACAATTATTCCAACCCCGGTTCCGGTAATCACGGGAACCTGTAATCCGGTTGACGGTTGCGAAGGCACAATCATCTATACCTACAAGTATATGGATTGCGCAGGTTTGTGGACAAACTGGGTTTACACCTATACGGTTGAACGCAATGATTTCGCCATGCCGGCAAATACGGGTTCGAGTGTTACCTGTGTTGCACTCGCAACTGCACCCGCACCACCGGCCGTGACTGACAACTGCGGAAATAACATCGTGCCCGCCGGCCCGGTTCCCGGTGAATCACCTGCCTGCAACGGAACGAAGACGTATACCTACAAGTACACCGATTGCGAAGGCAACACACACGACTGGGTTTACACCTACACCATTACCGGTGTAACGGTTTCCGGTACGGTTAAGTACCTTGATTCCAACCTGACCCCGATGAGTGTCAATGTTACTCTGAACCCCGGTGCGATCTCGACTACGACGAACTCTTCAGGTGAATATGAATTCACCAATGTCTGTTCAGGTAATTACGAGGTGGTTCTCGGTTCCACCCGCACAATCGTTGGCGGTATCAATGCCACGGATGCTGCACAAGTGAACTATTGGGGAGTTTCCCCTTATCCGATCCAAAAGGCTAAGTTTCTGGCCGGTGATGTCGATAACGACCTTTCGCTGCTATCCAACGATGCCGCAGCGATTCAAGGGTACTTCCTTAGTGCCCTCACTACCGGTTTTACGCCACCCTGGTCATTCTGGAAAGCAGGCGAAGCAATCGTCGCCAATCCGCGTGCCGCCGGTAACCCGATCATTACTGTCGGATGCTTACCTGTCACCCAGGACTTCTTCGGACTGGTTACAGGTGACTTTAACGGAAGCTTCACCGGATTGAAATCGGCCGCACAAACCCTTTTCCTCCACTACGGCGAGACTACCCAGGTTGCCAATGCTGCAGAATTTGAACTCCCGGTAACGTCGGAATCGAATCTGCAGGTAGGCGCAATATCCATGATCATGGATTATCCGTCGGATCAGGTATCCGTTGAAGGCGTTTATCTGAGGAACGATCGTA
>JAPLDV010000166.1 GCA_026391235.1 Bacteroidia bacterium
CAATTCCTTATATTACCGACCAGTTTGAGAGGTAACGAGAAGGAAAAAGGGTTTTATATTGAGAAAGGTGAATATAATTCTGAAGCGGTGCAGAGTTCAATACAACGCGAAGACTGTAACTGCATGGACTCAATTTTGGCGTCCCTCGAGAATATTGGTGTATACCGGTCTGGAGGCAACAGCCAGAACGAAGGTCAGATGGGTATGTTTCTAAATTCATTGCTGTCCGTTGCCGAAAAGATTGCGTCAGTCCGTGACTCCATATCCCATGCGTATTACCAGCTCAATTTTGGGGAACCTGAGACAAAACTAAATACAAAAATTAGTGGGATCACGCAGGACGATGCGAGTAAGGCCATGGAGATCCTGCGCGGGTACGCCATATCCAATATCGTGCAGCCGGATGACAGACTGGAAAAATTCGTCCGGGATAAATTAACCCTTCCGGAGAAGGATTCAACATCGGTACGTGAACTAAAGCCGGCCGCCGATCCTAATTCAGATCCAATCCGTAAAGTAAAAGAGAAAACGGCTGCGCCGCAGGTAAAACCGGAGAATCCGGTTAAGAAGGGGCACTGATGGAGACCCGTGATTTGGCGTTAATGGCCTATCTTGAGCTGCGCAACATCCCATCATCCGGACATCGCTTCGAAGGCGGGACAGCATATTTCTCGTACAGTCACCCGGCAACGATAGAAGCCGTTGGGTCTTTCTTCGCGGATGAAGGGCAATTCAAAACATATCACCAGAAATTAAGATCCAAAAAAAGCCAGATTGACGCTTTGAAAGGAGTAAAAAATGAACGTAAAACACGATAAGGACCGACTTGGGACATTTGCACAGGCATCCGGATCCAAACGTAAAAGTTACTATTTAACCAAAGAAGATAAGCCGGAGGCAGAAAAGCGTGCCGGCAAAGTCCGAAATGAGCATCCGGATCTTCTGTTCGACAATTTAAAAACGGACAGAATGGTCATGATGTTTGATTATTTTTGTCAGGAGTCGTCAAGTAAATTAATAACCAAGCTGGTGGGGATGGACTCCAAATCATCGGACGATGTGACTCTTTTCATCAATTCTGAAGGTGGTGAGGTAGACAGTTTACAGGCTATTCTGGACACAATTGGGGCTATGCGCTCAAAGGTAAATACCGTGTGTCTTGGTATGGCAGCATCCTGTGGAGCGGCTCTGTATTCAGCGGGTAATCGCCGATATATAGGGCCACGCTCCCGGGTGCTTATCCATGAACCAGCAGGCGGAGCCTGGGGCAGTACGTCGCGTATTGCGGAGAAGCTGGCTGCGTTTAAACTACTTGAAGACAAGTTATTGGGTGAGGTTGCCGATAATTCAGGGCAGACACGAGAATTTGTGAGAAGCATCGTGAGAAATACGGACGTGATACTCGACGCGGATGAATCTATTGCGTTCGGGATCTCTGATGGTATAATGATCTGTAAAGATACCAATAAATTAGAAAGTAAAATAGCCGCTTACGCTTCCGCAAACCGTGGAGGAGAACCGGAATTTAATCGTCTGGTTAGTATTGTTGTTAAATACTGCCATGATAATGAAGGAGAAGAAAAACCAATGGACTTAAAAGAAATTTTGGAAAAGTTAAAAAATGAACACCGTATTGATGTCAATGAGTTACAGAATAAGGTTACAGGCGTATCAGATATTTTAACCATGAATGCGGCACTTGAAGCGGAAAAGGCGACGATGAAGGTAAAGATTTCATCTTTAACAGACCGGCTGGTTGCAGCTGAAAAGGAATCGTCCAACATCAAAATGGATGCGCTGTTGAACAGTCTTATCGACGCCGGTAAGGCCACTCAGGCTACCAATAAAATTAACCGGGCTGCGTTTACCGCCGTT
Organism: Bacteroidia bacterium; assembly: GCA_026391235.1. Next base: position 1,876 of record JAPLDV010000166.1, read on the forward strand.
GGGTATGACCAGGCCGTTGAGATGGTGAAGGATATGCCAATTTTGGCCAAAATGGAGCCGACTGCTGCACCTGTACTGGATCAGCCTGTCAAACCAACATCACGCGGCGCGAAAATTGTAGCTTATCTAAAGGAAAATGGTTTAGCGAATACTGACGAGAATTACGCACTTGCGGATTCTAAAGTTTAAGGAGGGGAACAACAAATGACTACAGAAACAGGAGCCGTAATTTTAACCAAGATAGCGTCTGCCGCTATTGCGCAGTATCGTGTCGTTTATGTAGATTCGTCCACTGGCAAGGTGTCTTATGCAGATGCGAAGAATGCAGCCGCTGATTTAGTGGGAATTGCACTCAGCGCAGCATCCGGCGATGGTAAGCCGGTGGAGGTTCAGTTTACAGGTGTTTGCCGGTGCGTAATTGGGGATACAACCGTTGCACCAGGGGCACTATTGATGTGCGGAACGTCCGGGACAATTGGAATGGGCATTGCTCAGACTGGTGCCGGCGCACATTCATTTGCAACCGTGTCACAGTTACTTGTCTCTGGCGCAGGTCAGGAAGCACTTGTCATTTTGCAAAAACAGTTTATTTCTTAATTTATTTTGTAATTTATTCCATAAGGAGGAAAACAGATGAGTTCATCACCAAATATTACTCTCGTATTTTATACCGGGAATTACGAACGGCTTTTTCTGGGGATCAAACCAGGTAGTAAATACGTCAATCAGCACATATTCCCAGATATGCAGGTT
>JAPLDV010000908.1 GCA_026391235.1 Bacteroidia bacterium
ACTAAAGGGAAAAAATGCCCGGATAATCTAACTGAAAGAATATCCGGAAACACTGATCACAATTTAGGAAACCGATTCAAAGGACATCTAAAAAGGATAACTTCGGGGTCGAATTACCAAGCAGGTAATAATATCTTGTGACATGAACCGAATCAAACCGATAACCGATAACCGATAACCGATAACCGATAACCGATAACCGATAACATTTCTCTAAAATATGAGCACTGATAAAATTATTATCTCAGGCACCGGATGTGCCCTTGCGGATTTTCTTTACAATGGGATATCCTTTGACAGTCCTGCATTCAAAGAATATCAGTCCAAAAAAACAGGAGACGGCGGTTTGAGTCCGGGGAAACTGGTGTTTACCGAAGAACTTGAAAAATTCGCGGGCAGGCCTTATCGGGAAATTGTCAAGGAAATAATGGGTGACCGGCCGTACGATGCTTTTAACGTTGGCGGACCTTCGCTGGTATCACTCATTCATGTTTCGCAATTACTTGATAACAAGGATTATGAAGTCAAGTTTTTCGGTATTGCCGGGAAGGATGAAACGGCGGATAAGATTTTTGAGATTATCCGGCAAACTCCTTTGAATATTGAGAATTACACATCCACTCCTTGCAAAGTCACTCCCTTTACTGACGTTCTATCTGATCCGGATTTCGACCACGGGCATGGTGAGCGCACCTTTGTCAACAATATTGGTGCTGCATGGGATTATTTCCCGGAACAATTAACTCCTGAGTTTTTCAGTTCCGATATCGCTTGTTTCGGTGGCACAGCCCTCGTTCCGCAAATACATGATAACCTTACTCTTTTGCTGGAAAAAGCTAAGAAGAACGGGTGTATAACGGTGGTTAATACTGTTTTTGACTTTAGAAATGAGAAAGCCAATCCGGAGCAACCGTGGCCTTTGGTAAGCAGTTTTGAAAGTTACGGATTAATTGATGTGCTTATCATGGACTGCGATGAAGCCCTCAGGATCAGTGGTCAAAAAACTATTGAAGAAGCATCAGGCTTTTTTGCTTCCACCGGCGTGTCCTCATTCATCATTACAAATGGAGCAAAAGATCTTGTTGCATGCTCACGAGGTGGCTTTTTTGAAAAGACTGAACTCATCAGGATACCTGTTTCCATTAAGGTAACTGATGAATTAAAATCAAATCCCCGGCGAAAAGGTGATACCACCGGTTGCGGCGACAATTTCGCCGGAGGAATAATTGCCTCAATTGCCTGGCAACTAAAGGCCAGGGATAAAGGATATCTCAATTTAGTCGAAGCCCTTTCGTGGGGCATTGCTTCCGGAGGTTTCTGCTGCTTCACTGTTGGCGGCACTTACCTGGAAAAGGCTCAGGGAGAGAAAATAAGGGAGGTTCAAAGTATACAAAGAGAATATCTGAATCAGATAGGGTGCTGAATGAAAGCAATCAAGCAAGATAAAATAGTCATATTCGGTGCCGGAAAGATCGGCAGGTCGTTTATCGGCCAACTTTTCAGCCTGGGTGGTTATGAGGTGGTTTTTGTTGATGTTAACAAAAGGATCATTGATGAGTTAAACAACAGAAGAAACTATAACGTAATAATCAGATCAGAAATCGAAACCGTTATCAACATTAAAAATGTAAGAGGAGTTTATGCTGATGATGAATCGGTTGCACATGAAGTAGCTACCGCCGGCATAGTGGCTGTTTCAGTTGGCTTGCATGGATTAAGTGAAATATTTCCAGGATTGGCAAAAGGATTGGCTGAAAGATACGAAATAGATAATTATTCACCTTTGGATATCATCATAGCAGAAAATATGCGTGATGCCGATGCGTTCTTTCGCGAAGAATTGAGGAAACTTACCCCTGCCACTTATCCTTTAGAGCGGTTGGCAGGCCTGGTTGAAACCAGTATTGGCAAGATGGTTCCAATCATGCTGAATAAAGACATGGAAGCAGATGTATTGCAGGTTTTCGCCGAACCCTATAATACCCTGATTCTGGATAAGAAAGCATTTAAAAACCCGATACCCCAAATTGCAGGTTTATCGCCAAAAGAAAACATGAAAGCGTGGGTCGACCGCAAATTGTTTATACATAATTTAGGTCATGCTGCAGCTGCGTACATCGGGTACCTGTTTAACCAGGATTTTGTTTATCTTCATGAAGCGCTGGCAACTCCAAAAGTGCATGACTCCGTTAGGAACACCATGCTGCAATCAGCCGATATATTAATGAAAAAATATCCCGGTGAGTTTTCAAAACAAGGTTTGACTGAACATATCGACGATTTGCTGTCGCGTTTCCAAAACAAGGCGCTGGGAGATACCATTTTCAGGGTTGGTTGCGATTTATTCCGGAAACTTGGACCTGAGGACCGCATGGCAGGGGCTATAAAAGCAGCTATTGATTTTAACCTGCCATACGATAAAATACTATTTGCCCTGGTATGTGGCTTGCATTTCAGGGCTGCCGATGAAAACGGCAACATGCTGCCTCAGGATATTGAATTCGCAGGGCTTGTCGAAAAAGGTGTTAGCAAGGTATTGTCAACAATTTGCGGTTTTGATCCAACCCAAAACAGCCGGTTATTCGAGGAAGCCCGGGCGACCGAACTGTATCTGGGAGCTTCCGCAACTCAAAGCGCCTGAATAGACCAGTGAGGATATGGGGGTATCGGGTGTCGGGTATCGGGTCGTAAAATAGCGATTCGTACAGCCAGAATTGCAATCGGTAAATTCATCGGGAAGTTAATTATCAGCCAGGCTTATCTTGGTCCTGAAAAATTAATCCCGGACAAAATGAAATCAAAATCAGTACTCATGAAGCTTCAGTGGATAGTAGTTCTTTCACTATTGGCAATTGCCTGTTCAAAAGAACCTTTACCGGATTCATTATCGGATTCATTGCCCAATCCATTACCCAATCCATTGCCTCCGATGATAAACACCAGGTCACTGGAGGAGGCTTTTACAGATGCACGGCAGATCGCGAATCTGAGAAGCCTGGTAGTGGTACAGAACGGACAGCTCATAAAAGAGGGTTTTTATGGAACCGGCGGGGCTGATGTTCCCCAGGATGTTCGTTCGGTTACTAAAACCATCACGAGCCTGCTGATCGGTATTGCCATTGACAAAGGCTATCTGACTTCGGTTGACCAGAGGATCGGGGAGTTTTTGGATCCGCAGGTTTACAGCTATTCGACGGAGAAGGCCAGCATAAAAATACGTGACCTTTTAACCATGAGCAGCGGTTTTGAATGGGATGAACTCACGTCAGTTACCGGATATAATGATTGGATCAGTGCGGCCAACCAGGTTCAGTATGTATTGGATAAACCTCTGGTATCGCAGCCTGGTATCCGATTTACCTATAATTCCGGAGCCTGCCACCTGCTGTCGGTGATACTCACCAAAGCAACCGGTATGACTACGGAGAATTTTGCCTGGTTAAACCTTTTTCAGCCGCTTGGAATTCAACGAAGAAGCTGGCAGGTTGATAAGCAGGGATTTAACAACGGAGGTGCCGGACTCAGTCTCTCACCCTACGACATGGTGAAAATCGGGACACTGATCCTTACTCGTGGAGAATTCCAAAAGAAAAATATTGTTTCTCCCAAGTACATCCGGAAGGCAATACTCAGTCAAATATCAACAAATAATTCTCAATCTTTCGGAAGCGGATACGGATATTGCTTGTGGACGGGAGGGATTGAAAACCATAGTTATGCATTTGCCAACGGTTTTGGAGGACAGTTTATTGTAGTGGTTCCTGATCTGAATCTGGTTGTTGTGGCCACCAATCAGTGGAGCGGAGTAGCCAGTACTATTGCAAATGAGCAATGGTACAGGACATTAGATATAATCATTACCCGTATCATTACCTCCTTCCAGTCAGTTGATGCTGCGCCCTTTGAGGACGATAACACCTGACAACGTGGAAAGTCATCTTTCAGATTTCAACCGGATTTTCAACAACTCCGGCAAGTTTGTTTATTTTTAAACCTTAATAATCAGCCGGGCATAGCCGCATTGAAATTGATCAAGGTTTTAAAATGTATGGGGAAAAGCACTATTACTCTTCTTTGCTGTTTATTGGTTTTTCCATTACCAGGCTGGCCGGCCAATGAAAGCGTCAGGGCTTTTAAGGTCACTGCTCCGCCTGTCATTGATGGAATTCTGGATGAGGCAGTTTGGAAAAATGCTCCATCCTACTCTGATTTCAAGACTTTTATTCCCGATTTCGGTAAGGTAGTGCCCCAGCAGACCAGGGCCTGGCTGGCTTATGATGCAGAGAACCTGTATTTTGCGTTCGACTGCCAGGATCCTGAGCCGGACAAGATCAAGGCCAATGTTTCGGCGCGTGATGCCATTATTCAGGATGATTGGATCTGTCTGAATATCGACTCCCGGTTCGACCAGCAAGGGATAAATGCCTTCTATGTAAATCCGCTGGGAATACAGATGGATACGCGATTTGATGCAGGGAAGGAAGATGCCAGTATCGACCTGGTTTGGTACAGTGCCGGCACCCGGGATGATCATGGTTATTTTATAGAAGTGAAAATTCCGTTAAAAAGCCTGCGCTTTTCCGCCAAGGATCCGGTAAGCATGGGGTTGCTGCTCGAACGGTTCGTAAGCCGGACAGCCACCCATGTCGGCTATCCGGCCCTGGACCCGACGATGGGTTATAATTTTTTA
>JAPLDV010000010.1 GCA_026391235.1 Bacteroidia bacterium
AAAGAACTCATCTGATGGGTATATTAATGTTTTTATCATGCGCGGTCACGGCTTTCTTTTTCACACAATATCTCACCTCAGTCTGGTGTTTTTTTGCTGCGCTGATAAGCGTGGTCGTCTTCTGGATACTCAGGGATTCGAAACGTAAGTTCAATTTTGATAAATTGAATTTATTGAAGAATGAGCTTATCATCCCACTATTAAATAAAAAGTCGAAGTCCTGATGCACCAAAAACAACTTTATCTGATGTAGATCAGCAAATCACCTCAAGTTGTCCGCCTGCCTTAATAATCGCTTCCTTTTCTAAAATGACCAGTGCTTTCCCGTCATTTACAGATACTTGTCCTGCGATAACCTTCCCATTGAGCAGAAACCTAACCGAACCCGGATTAATTTTCCCAGCCAGGACCAGTGACATACTTTTCACTTTTAACCTTCCATACTTCACACTTACTTGTGCCCTGAGCCCTGAGCCTTGAGCCTTCTGTTCATAAGTACCCCACCCTTCGGCCGAGGTAAACGGCGCTTTAAAGTTCTCCGGCGTCAATCGCGGTGCGAACCCGATATGGCCTTTTGGTCCGTGGTATTCAAATCCGCAAGCTGCCAGAAAGACCCCGTAGCTGGCCATGGAACGGGCATAATGATCGCCGCATTCAACCTCATTCCAGGGGTTACGGCGGATTGCATGATACCTGTCGTGGATGGCCCGCTCGATGGCAAAGCCTTCGAGGAGCATGTTTTCCCAGATCATGTGTCCCGACAGCTGATGTTCGAACCCGTTCATGCACTCGTTGAAGTAATAATCATAATTCGTTTTCACCCGTTTGGCCTCACCTTTGGGCCAGGTGCACATGAGCGTGCCGGCCTCACCCGCCATCGCATACCATCGGCCCGGTTTGTAGGCTTCGCGGTATGGGCCAACATCAGGAGTAAAGTTGTATTTCCACAACGACTTAAGGGCCTGGCGTGTTTGCTGCTGCGGAAGCACCTCGCCCAGACCAACCTGCCAGGCCCAGCTCTGGCCTAATACCTGGTCGATCTCGCAGCCATCGTAGGAGCCCACCATATTTGCTTTTTCGGGATTTCCCACCTGGATGAAATATTCGCCGTTCCACATTTTACCGACAAAATTATTACGTCCGGCTTCTAATATCCGGCGGCATTTTGCGGCAAAATCCCGATCACCCATATCTTCCGCCATTACCTCTCCTGCACGCAGCGCTGCCAGGTAGAGGCCGCTGAGCCAGGCAACATCTCCGAACCACTCGGCATCCAGGGTATTATGCTGATTTTTCTTGATGACTCCGTCTTCAGTGCCGTCCTGGGCTATCATCCACTCAAGGGCCTTTTTGATTTTCAGCCAGTTGCGCTTCAGAAATGCATCATCTGGCGACATCTGGTGATCGCGCAGGCTTCGGAGGATGATTCCCGCCTGACCGTCGATGGCAGCTCCGGTGCCCTTCCCGCGGTATTCAACAATCCCGTCGCCCTTGTAACTATCATCAGGATTAAAGTCCGTCATCTCCCGGAGAACAATATCCAGTTCGGGGAAAATGCGGCCCATCGTTTGTTCATAATGCCAAACGTGCGTGCATGTGCCATGGCAGCAGCCGACGCCTTCCCATCCCCAGAATTTACCATCATGGAAACGAAAAGCGGTAGAGGTTGCTAAAGTAGAGGCATTTGCGAATGTCCGGTCGAGGAACCAGTAAGGCAGGGTAGAATCATACCAGGTATCGCACCACAGTTTGGTTTGCTTATAGAGTTTCCCGGCATTTTTTGCCAGATATTCAGCCACAGCTTTGGCATCTGAAAATTTTGATGCATAATACCGGCCCTTGCCGGGTTCGCTGAGATTCGGAAAGTCCCAGGTCAGGGCAAAGGTTACCACTGCCGATTCGCCCCCATCGAGCTTCATTGTCCTGCCGATTGCCCCAATGAGCCGCTCTTCCAGTTTAGCATCGGCTTCTGCTGCGGCTTTTCCGTTCAAACCGTTATCGCCGGCAGCTGCGATTGTATAGTTTGCATTTTCGCCCAGGAGGGCCAGGCCCATGGTACCATAATCAAACACTTTTTCCAGTTCTTCGGTATGTGCCTGCGTATCGCTGAAAGTAATGCGTCCGACGCCAATATTGCCCCATCCGCCAGCTTCAGCGTCAACAATCTGAATATAAGCTTCCTTCCCAATAAAATCCAAAACATTCAGGCTCTGCTGTTTCATCCTGTTATCATTCATTGCGGTTGCTGAACGAACAACCTTACCGTCCACCATAACATTCAGACAAGTTTTGTCCTTATGCCCGCCGCCGCCGATCCAGAAATTGATGAATTTCCTTTCAATGTTAAACTTCCTGCTGGTCAATGTGCCGGTTGCACCATCCCTGCTGCCGACTTCAGGTGCCGTAGCGGCAGTAGCGTGTGAATTCACCACACGTTCAGTATCGCCGCCCACATCTCCCTGATAATCAGGAATATCCTTCTTCTTAATGGGGCCCTTCCCAAAAGCATTCCCCTCAGCGGTCCAGCCAACGTAAGTATCATTGTTCCAATCCTCAAACGGAATATCCGGCCGTTTGGGAGTCACCGGAGAAAGTGCCTTTTCCACCGTGCAGTCCAGAAAACTGTATCCTTTCCGATGAACAATCGTATTGCGGCGAATTCCATTTAAACCCCGGTTGTATAAACACACAGCATTCTCGAGCCAGCCGAACAGGGTTGCTTCAACACTATCGGATGAATTGTTCTTCATTGTAAAGCGCATGATTGTTGCGGGCAAACTGGATTCGTCGACTGAAAGCGGGATAAACGGTGAAAAGGCCTCCAATGTCACCGACATGGATGTAGAGACGTTTATAAACGTCTCTTTTATAAACGTCTCTACGCCCGGCTGTGCCGGATATTTAACGATACCAACCGGGTACTCACCGCGGAAGCTTACATCCGGAAAACCGGTTTTATCGAGTGTCCGGATTTCGGTATTTCCTTTTGAGGTAATCTTTATTGCAAATCCCTGTTCAACCGGGGAAGCCGGCTCCATC
>JAPLDV010000326.1 GCA_026391235.1 Bacteroidia bacterium
ATTAATACTGAATGGGCAGAGCCGCAATTCAGGAACCATATCAGGAGTAATAATTGATAACCAGACGAAGAAACCAGTTGAATTTGCCACAATTATAATTCAGAAAAAAATCGATAATACAGTTATTGATGGTACGGTTACCGACTCAAAAGGAAAATTTCTTATCAATAATATCGCAATCGGGGAATATTATATCAGTTACAGTTTTATCGGATACGCCAAAAAATCAAGTCCGCCTTTCACAATTGACCCTCAGCACAGGAGCTTCGACCTGGGCGAACTCTATCTTGAATTATCTGTTCAGGAACTTAATGGGGTGGAAGTTGTAGGCGAAAAATCCACTTTTACAAGCTCCATCGATCGAAAAACATTCAATGTTGGAAAGGATATATTGACTACTTCGGGTTCAGCAAGCGATCTTATGCAACATATACCTTCACTGCAGGTTGATATTGAAGGGAATGTAAGTTTGCGCGGATCGGAAAATGTGCTGATTCTTATTAACGGGCGGCCATCGAGCCTGATGGGAGCAAACAGGGCAGCGGTTTTGCAGCAGATGCCTGCAAATACCATCGAAAAGATCGAAATAATTACCAATCCATCTGCAAAGTTCAAGCCCGACGGGACTTCCGGTATCATCAATATTATTTTGAAAAAGAATAAGGATTTGGGTTTAAATGGTACCGTTATCGCCAATGTTGGCAATTCATGGCGTTCAAATGCCAGTTTAACAACAAATTATAATACAGGCAGGTTCAATATTTTTGGAAGCTACAGCATCAGGCAGGATGAAAGGGATCGATTTACCAACGATTTCCGGCAACGAAAAGACAGTTTATCACATATCCTGAGTACAACAGACCAAACTATCTCAGATACTTCCCGTCCTTTGTCCCATATTATGCGGGCAGGCGTCGATATAAATCTGAATAAGAAAAACTCTTTTGGTATTTCAGGAAGTTATAACTACAGGAGTTTTGTCAGGCACGAAATGAATTCAAACCTGATTTCTAATGGAGAAGGGTTCACCACAATGGATTACGACCGGAGCAGGCGCGATCCGGAATTTGAAAAAGACCTTGAATTCACAGCTGCTTATCAGCATGTATTTGCTGAAGACCATGAACTTAATATCGACTTTACCACTTCACGGTCGAAGGAACAGGAGGATAACCATTATTCTACCATTTACAGGGTTCCTGCATTGCAGCAAACACTCGATAACACACTGATTCATCAGGGAGATAATGAGTCTCAATTAAATATAGAATATAAAAATCCGTTATCAGATAACACAAAACTTGAAGCCGGATACGTTCTGGAATCCGTTCTGAGTGATCTCGATTTTTATGGGGAATCCTTTAACGGCTCTACAAGCGCCTGGATTAAAGATATTGAGAAATCGAACCATTTTAAGTATATCCAGAATGTTCATGCTCTTTATGCTACCATAGAACAATCGATGGGAAAATTTGGGTTTCTGGCAGGATTACGGGCAGAACAGGCATTTATTACATCGCATCTTATTACAACAGATACTGTTATACCCAACAACTATTTCAAGATCTATCCAACCCTGCATCTTTCGTATACTGTAAATGAGAATAGTGAGTTACAGCTGAATTACAGTCATCGGGTTAACAGGCCTGAAGGTGATGAACTAAATCCCTTTCCCGAATATGCCGATCCGTTAAATCTTAGGGTAGGAAACCCTTATCTGAAACCGGAGGATATCCATTCCATCGAAGCCGGTTATAGTTTTAAGCACAACCGTACAACTTTTATTTCCACGCTTTACGATCGTTACACCTACAATGGCAAAACCTCAATTACCCGGTATATAAACGACTCAATCCTGCTGACCACGCGCGAAAACCTTTCAAAGAGCAATTCCGCCGGATTGGAGCTTATTCTTTCATCGGAAATCGGGAAGTCGACTACGTTGAATTTAAGTTCAAATACATATTATAACCGGATTGATGCTGCCAGTCTTGGTTATAGCAGCGCCAAATCAAACTTTGTGTGGAATATTACTCTGAACGCCAATACCAAAATCACGAAAACCACGGTATTCCAGGTAAATTCAAACTACATTTCAACACGGCTGACACCTCAGGGTGAAATGTTACCGACCTTCTTTGTAAACATGGGGATCAGGCAGGATCTTTGGAAAAGAAGAGCATCCCTGATCCTGACGGTTTCAGATGTTTTCAATACTCTTCGCAACAATTCAGAGCTTGACACCCCGCTGTTATATGACAAGACAATCCGGAGACGGAGCCCCAGGATTATCTATGCCGGTTTTATTTTTAATTTCGGTAAAAGCAACGATAAGCAAAGAGAAGAACAGATGAAGTTTGAGAATTGAATCTCTACCTTCATCATTCATCTTCTCCCCGCTTTCTTCAACCTGATATTCTCCGTCTTATCCCCGTACTTCAGTTCCAACATGTAAATCGCATCCGGGTAATTCGACAGGTCGATC
>JAPLDV010000076.1 GCA_026391235.1 Bacteroidia bacterium
TCAGGAAAACACGGGTTTGGAACTGTTCCATTTTATCACCGAGCATAGCAGCATAAACATTGGGTTTGCAGGGCATGAAAGGAGCCCCGAAAAACCTGGAGAAAGCTGCCTGCGGTTCGGTTACACCAGTCTCAGTACCAGCTAGTTTTGAAGTGTATCCCATCATAAACCATAACATTGCCTGCTCTTTATCCAATCGTGAAACCGGAGGCAGAACACCATAAGCGTCTGCTGTGAGAAAGAGAATTGTTTTTGGATGCCCGGCAACAGATGATGGCTTGATATTCTTTAAGTAACTCAAAGGAAATGAAGCTCTTGAATTTTCCGTATAGCGATTGTCGTAGAAATCAAAATGGCCATCAGGGTACACCATGGCATTTTCAACCATTGCACCATGAGTCAGATAATCAGCCTTATGCATAACCGCATCATAAATATCGGGCTCTTTTTTGGGATTGATATCGATCATTTTTGCGTAACATCCAAACTCAAAGTTTGCAATGCCATCCTCGCTCCAGCCATGCTCGTCATCACCCAGGAGTGCCCGCGCGGGATCGGCTGATAAGGTTGTTTTGCCGGTGCCGGATAAGCCCAGAAGCAAGGCGGAATCACCCTTGTCGCCTTCGTTTGCCGAACAGTGCAGTGGAAGGATCCCTCTGAGAGGAAGCAGATAATTCATTACGGTGAAGAGCATTTTCTTCATGCTCCCCATATATGCTGAACCGATTACCATGCCGATCCGGCGATCATAATCCATGGCCACTATCAGGTCGGAAGTTTTTCCGTTGGGAAGTTTTCTTAATTTACCTGCATATTTTTCACTGTCAAGTTTATGAAATGGCAGGGCCAGCAGGAGGAATCCGTTGTCGGCAAAACAGCTCCGCTGAATGTCGGCAGGTACCGGCCTGAACATATTGTCGATAAACAACGTGTGCAAAGCCCTGTACGTAACTACTTTAACCGGAAGCGCGTACTGACTGTCGGCCCCGATAACCCGGTCGGTTTCGTATAACCGGTCGGCAATATTCAGCTGGTCAACGGCATCCGAAAAGATCTGATCAAAAGTTTCTTCATCAATAGGAAGATTGTTTGCAGCGGTCCAATCGATATTGTTTTCACTTGAAAACCTTTTTACCATGTAAGTGTCTTTCGGACTGCGGCCTGTCGACTCAGGAGCTGTCCAGGTTGCTAATGCTCCTGATTCCGTAACCATCGCCTCACGCCGCTCTGTAGCGGCTTTAATCATCTCAATTCTAGAGATATTGGAAAAAACCTTGGGATGCTTTTGCAGCGCCTCCATAACCATAAATCTTGGATCTTTCATAAGCCTGTTATTAATTCGACCATCTTGATAATGAACAAAGATAAAAAATGATCGTTATAGTTATATGAGCATATGTAAATGTATTGATCACCGGTGGATGGAATTGTTTTATATTTGCAGTCAAACTGAGGATGGCACGACTAATTGGAATAGATTATGGCCGGAAACGGACCGGATTGGCAGTAACTGATCCGGAGCAGCGAATTGCGGGCGTTTTAGGTACGGTTGATTCTTATGGCATTTATGATTACCTCGGAAAGTACCTTCAGAAAGAATTGGTTGAAGGCTTTGTTATCGGATTCCCCCGTCAGATGAATTTTCAGCCTTCTGAATCTGCCCCGCTGGTACAAGCTTTTGCCAAGGGCTTAACAAAGAAGTTTCCGGATATTCCGGTCTTTTGGGTTGATGAACGATTTACCTCAAAGATGGCTTTGCAATCCATGATTGACAGCGGATCATCAAAATCAGACCGAAGGGATAAAGACAATATTGATGCAGTGAGTGCAGCAATAATCCTTGAATCCTGGTTACAGCAAAAACTGAATGAGCGGGAAAGGCAATTATGATACTACCGGTATATGCATTTGGATCCCCGGTGCTGCGAAAAATCGCGGTCGATATAGCCCCTGAGTATGCAGGACTAAGTGAATTGGTTGAAAACATGTTTGAAACCATGAAGGCTGCCGATGGGGTAGGCCTGGCAGCTCCTCAGGTCGGACTGCCGATCAGGCTGTTTGTTATGGATGCACGCATCTATGCCGAACATGAACCATCCCTTGCTGATTTCAGAAAAGTATTTATCAATGCACATATTGTCGAAAAGGGCGGCGAGGAGGAACTTATTGAGGAAGGTTGCCTGAGCATACCCAATATACATGAGGATATTTTGCGCCGGGGGAAAATTCGTATCAGTTATGTGGATGAGAGTTTCTCTCCTTTCGAAGAATGGTATGAAGGCATGGCGGCCCGGATTATCCAGCACGAATATGATCACCTCGACGGGATCATGTTCCCTGATTTGGTTAATCCATTGAAAAAGACATTACTAAGGAGTAAACTGAGAGATATTTCCAAAGGCAAGGTTGCCGTTAAGTATAAAATGATATTCCCTTTAAAAAATAAAATATGAGGTTCAATAAAATCGTACTGTTCGTTTGCACAGTATTTCTGATTACCAGCTGTGGCGTGAACTCGGAGAAGAAAAAAATCCTCGACCGGATCGCGGCTAATGAAGCCAGGATCTTCGGGGATTCAACCGCAACAATCCCGGATCAGAAAACAGGGATGGAGATGATACAGGCGTATACAGATTATGTAAATAACTGGCCAAAGGACACGATTTCAGCTGAATTCCTGTTCAAAGGGGCCGAGATTGCCATGAACCTTAACCAATCAGGGATGGCAATAGAGTATTACAACCGGATTTTGCTGTCATACCCCACATTCAAAAAAAGGCCATATTGCATATTTTTACAAGCCTTTATACTTGAAAACCAGATGAATCAATATGATCAGGCCAAGGCCCGCTATCAGGAATTTATCGATAAATATCCTGATCATTTATTGGTTAAGGATGCCCAGGCATCAATAGAAAACATGGGAAAACCGATTGAGGAACTAATAAAACAGTGGGATAAAAAAAATTCACAGTGATTTTTCCAACTTAGGTTGAAAAAAGCGTCTATTCATTCCGATAGGCGCTTTTTTTATGGGTAATGAAATCCTGGTTTGTTTAGCCGGACTGGTCACGGGCATTCTGGCTTCATGTGGTTTTCTGCATGAAGATCTGCTTAACTATCTGATTCCATTAATGATGGCTGTATTGGCTTCCATCCTCTGGAAACCCGGCTGGTTTGGAATTAGTAGTTATCAAGTGTTTTCATGGCTATCGGGATTTTGTTGTTTCTTTTTAACAGGATGGATTTTAGTGTCAACAAACCGGTTCCAACCGGGCGAAAACCAGCCTGCCCAGTCGCAAATCATCGCAAAGGTGGTCACTTACCGGGAAGTCACTGAAAAGATGGGACAGTTAGTGATACGCGTAAAATATGAACGTAACAGTGGTATTTGGGAAAGGCGGACAGGCAGGATGGTTTTGGTGGTGAAGCCGGATAAGGTGGTGTCGTATAATCCGGGCGATATCTGGCAATTCGGATCGATTACCATTACAGCTGTCTCGGCCAAGCCAACGAAAAACGGCTTCATTCCCAGAAGATACTGGCTTTCAAGGGGAGTCAGCTATGAGGCAAGGCTCGTACCCGGTCAGGGGAAGCTGGTCAGGCCCAGCCGCATGCCATCACTTCTGGGCTTTTTTGGTCGGTGGCAGCAAACTCTTTCTGATCGTGTCGACAGGATAGCCCTTTCAGAATCCAGTCGTTCGCTTGTTAAAGCCATGATCCTCGGGGACCGAAGTGATGTTTCAAGTTCCACCATGACAGATTTTTCACGTGCCGGGATCATTCATGTACTTTCGGTTTCCGGATTGCACGTTGGGATAATATATTTCATTATAGCATGGTTATTGAGGAAGGTTGTATTCCTGGGGACAAAAATCAGGTCTGTTCTCTGCCTGTGCGTTGTTTGGCTTTATGCAGGCGTTACCGGTTTCAGCCCCTCGGCCCTTAGATCTGCCGGGATGATAACTCTTTTTGAATTTTCCAAAATAGGCAGGCGCGGTACCCCGGGGCTGGAGGTATTAACCGGTACCGCGGTAATTCATTGTCTGATTGATCCTTACACCGTTTTCAGTGCCGGTGCCCAATTGTCCTATCTTGCCGTGGCAGGAATTTTTATCTGGAATCCGGTTTTTAATCGGGTTTTGGTGAAATTAAATAGATTTGCCAGGTATTTTGCAGGTTCCATAGCCATTTCACTCGCGGCACAAAGCCTGATCACTCCGGTCCTTCTATTCTGGTTCGGCTGGTTTCCTCTATACTTCCTCATCGGAAACATGGTTTTGCTGCCCTTGATGGTTTTCAGTTTCTATCTGGGACTGGTTATTACCATCCTGGATTTTGCACGATTATCAATCCCGCTGTTATGCAAGGGAATGGATGCTATTATCGGGATTGTGATGAATGGTGCCGGATGGCTGGGTAATCTGCCGGGGAATCTGGTCAAACCCGAAGGGCTGGTCTGGTCAGATCTGGTCCTCTATTATCTTATCCTTTTCTCAATCAGGTTATATTGTGATAAGCCGGATCCGCGAATTATTAAACGGATACTGGCAGGAACCGGATTCATCTTACTGGCGCGCTATACCGGAATTCTGATTTTAGGATGATCAGATTACCATTCAAGTGTCCCCAGCCCCTGGCGGACAATTTTGATGTCGGGTCCGGTACAGTCAACAATTGTGGAGGGTACATTATTCCCAAACCCCCCATCGATGACCAGGTCAACAAGGTGTCCCATATCGTCGTGAATGAGTTCCGGATCTGTGGTATAATCCAGAATAACATCGCCGCTGTGAACCGATGTTGTAAGAATGGGATTTCCTAACACCCGGATAATCTCCAGGATTATGGGATTGTCGGGAATACGGATACCAACCGTTTTCTTTTTGCTTTTAAGGATTTTTGGAACATTGTTGCTCGCCTCCAAAATAAAGGTAAATGGCCCGGGCAGGTTTCGCCTCATGAGCTTATATATTGTATTATCAATGGGTTTCGTAAAATCAGACAAATGGCTCAGGTCGTAAACCAGGAATGAAAAATTTGCCTTCTCCGATCTTAATCCCTTAATCTGGGCTACCCGTTCGATGGCCTTGCCTTTTGTAATATCGCAACCCAATCCATATACAGTATCTGTAGGATAAATGATTACCCCTCCGTCCTTCAGAATTTCCACAACCCTGTTGATTTCTTTTGGGTTTGGATTTTCGGGGTAAATCTTCCGGATCATCAGGAATTCAATTTCCGGTAGTCGGACAGGAATTTCTCCAATCCGATGGTTGTAAGCGGGTGTTCGATCAATCCGAGGATGGGTTGCAACGGGCAAGTTACAACATCTGCTCCTGCTTCAGCGCACTGAACAATATGCATGCTTGAGCGAATGGAGGCTGCAAGCACTTGGGTTTCAAATCCGTAATAACGATA
>JAPLDV010000405.1 GCA_026391235.1 Bacteroidia bacterium
ACCGGTGTTCAGGGTATTTGTCCCTCCGGCTGGCATCTTCCTGACGATACGGAATGGATGGCAATGGAAAAATATCTGGGCATGAGCGATAATCAACTGGATAAGATTGGCTACCGGTCATCCGGATCGGTTGATAGTAAATTGAAGGCCATAGAAGGATGGAACGATGATGATGTTTTTACCGGTCAGAGCGGTTTTAATATAAGGAGAGGCGGTGCGTACAGTAAAGTGGAAAGGTTTATGGGAATCAATACTTCCGCTCTCCTCTGGGCGTATACGGATGAACCTGGGGTTATGGTTTACCGGAGTTTTTATGATGGGATACCAGGAATATCCCGGGGTAAGGTGGCTGTCCATAAAGCTGCCATTTCCGTCCGCTGCATAAAAGATTGACACAACCTAAACACGTTCTCAGGCATGGTCCTGAAATACGTATCAACTTTCCACCATATCTTAACACTTCCTGAACAGTTGCCGGAAACGGCATCTGTAATTTTCATCCAAATTATACCGACAGCCATGTTCACCCATCGAATGATCCAGCTTTTGACCCTATTGTTGATATCCGGTTCCCTTGCCCAGGGGCAAAACCAAACAAAACTTACTGATGCCGATTATGCTTCCTATCCTCATTGGATGACAATGATGAAAGACCCGCACGGCAATTTCTTCGAAACCCAAAAGGCATTTAACCTCTATTGGAAAGACCGGGAAATTCCGAAGGAAGGATCCGGTTACAGCCTGTTCAAGCGCTGGGAGTATCTATGGCAGTCCGGCATCAATCCGGATGGTACCTATCCTGAGCCGGACCATGTTTACAAAGAGTTTAACAAGTTTGTGAGTAGCCACCCCCAGGATGGCAAATTGAAAACCGGAACCGGGGTATGGCGGGAACTGGGCCCGAAATCCCGCAGGGGAAATTATGCAGCCTACATGGGCCGGTTAAACGCCATCGCTTTTCATCCTACGGATACCGCAACCTTCTATGTCGGTGCGCCAACGGGCGGTTTCTGGACCACTCACGACGGTGGGCAGAGCTGGACCACTTCAACAGATAATCAGCCCGTTATGGGTGTTTCGGCGATCCTGGTTGATCCCGTCAATCCAGATATCATCCTGATTGGTACGGGTGACAGGGATCTTGGAGGCGGAGGTATGGGGGTGTTCCGAAGTATGGATGGCGGTCTAACCTGGACACCTTTTAACAGCGGAATGGGAAATGTTACGATCGGAATGTTTGCACAAGCAGCTGCCAATCCTCTGGTCATCCTCGCCGCAGCCAATGGCGGAATATTTAAAACCGTTGACGGGGGTGAAAACTGGGTGAAAACATCACCGGATAACTCGAATTTCACCGATATCCGATTCAAGCCGCGAAGTTCAACAATCGCTTATGCAGCATCACCCCTGGGATTTTACCGGTCGGAAAACGCTGGCGATACCTGGTCGCTGGTTCCTTCGGGCAGCGGCTACGTTACCGGCAACCGGCTGGTGATAGGCGTAACCCCGGCCAATGATAGCCTGGTTTACCTGATCAGTGGATACACAGCTGAATTTTTGGGCTGCTTTCTGTCCCGTGATTTTGGCCATTCATTTACCAGACAGTCATCTTCCCCAAATATCATTGACGGACAAATCAGTTATAACCTTTGTATCCATGTGGATTCAAGGAATCCAAATTTAATTACTGTTGGAGCAATAAACATCTGGAATTCCATCGATGGGGGTAAAAATTGGGAATGTAACCAATGGTCATCTCCAATCCATGTGGATCAGCATGCAATAGTTGAAAATCCTCTGAATAACAGGTTATATGTTGGCAATGATGGCGGAATCTATTATTCAGATGGTGGTGCTACCAATTGGGTCAGTTGCAGCAATGGCCTCGGAATTGGCCAGATATACAAAATCGGTGTGAGTGCAAATGAGCCGGACAAGGTGCTGGCCGGCTTTCAGGATAATTGCTCATCGGTATGGAATGGCATGGATTGGACCACCATTGGTGGAGGAGATGGAATGGAATGTGCGGTGGATAGGACCGATTCAAGATATAGTTATGTCTCGGCGCAGTTTGGTTTAATATACAAATTGTTCAATAATAATTCTGTAGGGTGGATAGCTGGATCAAACATAAATGGAATCACGGATAAAGGAGACTGGATTACCCCGTTTCTTGTCAGTGAGGGCGATGGAAACACGATGGTGGCCGGGTATCAGAGCATCTGGATCAGTCGGAATGTCCGGTCGGAGGGAAGTGTACGGTGGAGAAAGATCTCCGATAATCCCCCAAGCAACAGCTATAATACCGTTGAACAATCACCGGCTGATGTCAAGGTCCTTTATGCCAGTACGGATGATGGTAAATTATTCAGGACAGATAATCTCCTGGATGAAGAGGTGAAATGGACCCTTTTACCGGCTACTCTTCCTATACTTGGCGGTCAACAGCCATATATGGATATTGAATGTCATCCGTATGATGAGAAAACGGTTTACCTGGTCAACCATAAGAAAGTATTTAAATCAACCGATAAAGGATTTACTCTTCAGGACATAACCGGTTCCCTGCCGGATATTCCATTGAATTCGATCGTTTTTGACAAGAGCAGCAATGAGGGGCTGTATGTGGGAAGCAATGCAGGCGTTTATTACCGGGATGCCGATATGGCGGATTGGGCCCTGTATGGAAAGTCAATTCCGGTTTCGGTAAAGGTTACCGAACTGGAGATTTATTATGATCCGGTCAGCCGTCAGGGTTCCCGCCTCCGTGCTTCAACCTATGGGCGC
Source organism: Bacteroidia bacterium (assembly GCA_026391235.1). The sequence goes on from JAPLDV010000405.1 coordinate 2,788, forward strand.
GGATTGTGGGAAATCGGACTTGCCGTTATCAATCCGGTGCCTCCTGGCCAGCTAACTGCATCTGTCACGGATGAATCCGTGGAACTGACCTGGAATCCTCCCTTTTACAAACAAAATGTCCAGAGTTACCGGGTATACCGGAACGGTATGATGATAGCGACAATTAATGCATTCTCCTTTACAGATCTGACGATTGAGAAAGAGGTGACCTGCTTTTACAAAATCACGGCCGTCTATCAGGGTGGGATGGAATCGGGTTTTTCCAACGAAATTATGGCGACGGTAATCTCACCGGTGGTGCTTCCGTATAGCCAGCAATTTGAAAAAGGTACGGGGGCCTGGAATGCAAAATATTCTTTTAAAGGTTGGAATTATGGGACCTCCGACCAACTGGAAGTGACTGGCCGCGAAGGACATTATTTTGCGATCAGCAGCATGGCAGCCAGCGCCGGAACCCGGGTGGCTGATTACCTCCAATCCCCTGGGATCAACCTGAGCCGCTATGAAGGGAAAACGGTAACCCTGAGTTTTGCCTATACCATGCGGAGATTTCGCAATTACGACAAATTCAGTGTGTTATATCGTCAGGCACCTGACAGTGCCTGGGTAACGCTTAAAAATCTTGAACCTCCTGATAAGTATGCCTGGGTTTGGGATACTATCATGATAAACTTACCGGAAAAGGCCCTCACCTCACAAGCGCAGATAGGGTTCATGTATGACAATTCAAGCCAGACTGCCATGGGAGCTGCGGTTGATGATGTGAAGATCTTTGTGAATACGACCTCAGTGGAAACTGTTGACAATAAAAACAGGGTTCGGGTCTTCCCGAATCCCACAAAGGGACAGGTCACGCTGGAACTGAACACCCTTTTACCCGACGAGATCAATTTGAAGGTTTACAGTTCTTCAGGACAATTGGTGCTGGGAAAAAACATTTCCTGTCATTCCGGAATAACTATTGAAACCATCGATTTGAGCGAGCAGCCCAAAGGAATTTATATGTTGAGCCTTAAACCGAAAAATGGTGGTTGGCAGCATAAGAATACGATCATCCTTTATCCGGAAAATGATGGACGGAA
>JAPLDV010000328.1 GCA_026391235.1 Bacteroidia bacterium
TACTGAAAGAGATTATGGGATCGATTTCTATGTAGAACTGGCTGATGATAGTCAGCGATTGACCGGTGACCTTGTAGCTATTCAAATTAAAGGGAGAAGAAACATAAGATGGAATAAACATTACAAACACTGTCTTAGTGGAATTAGTATTAAAAACACAGAATATTGGTATTCCTTTACTGTTCCGGTATTTATTTGCTTAGTCGATTTAAGTGAAGAAGCCGTTTATTTCCTCGCTGCTAAGAAGTATATTCGCGAAAATTTCGACAGCTATCTGAACAAACAACGTTTACCCTATTATTTCAATAAACAGCAAACATTAAATCGAAACGCTCGTAGCTTAAGTACTTTCGGATATCAATACTATTTTGACCAAAATTATGAAGGTCTAGTAAAAGACATTATTGCTTTCATTTCGAACTATCAAAGCCACCTAGATTTTTTGGAATGTAACATTGGTCGTGATTTCTTTTTGGGGGTTGAATGGAAGCGAATTGTTATTATGAATCACATTTACAACCTTCTCGATTCCCTTTGCTGTTATTTCGGTCTCGAATGGGATCTTGACAAATTTGATACATATAAGATCAAAAGCAAAACCAAATTCGGGGACCACTATGATTTGTATGAAGAACAGCTAACAGAAATCGCGGAAAAATTGTACGTCAAGATGAAGCCGATCCTGCTGCAAATCAAATGCCATATTTGTGAAAGAGAATCAACCTATTGGCTGTCTCGCGATAATATGTTGGCGAACTTTTTGTATAATACTTCAAGCGATGGGGTATTTCCAGATTAACTGCAGCTGCTAACAACAGCTTTGAGGGTGACGTGGGTTACGCTCTCGCTCCATCCTCACCCCTCAAACTGCACGTTATATTTTTGAATTCAATTTATGAGATATTTATCTAACAAAGAGATTCGGTTTGTTTTCCAATATCTCCAAGACTCATTGCCGGGTAAACCTACTGCTGTTAGCGGGATCTATTCTCCTCCCAAAGCATTCGACCATGCTTTTAATGGGTCAACGCATCAAAAGGAAGCCGCCCTAGAAAAAATATCTGATCACATGGGGCATTTCCTTGGTCTCCTTAACCGTGTTAAAGTCTCATTTGTAGAAAAAAGGGAAAGCGGAGAAAAAACTCATACTGTTTTCATTGCTGATAATGAAGGAAATATTGGCGCAAAAACCAAATCTAACTTTATTGAAGAGGAAAAATATGCAGGACTTTACAGGGTTAGAGGTTATGACCATGGAGAAATATTAATTGTCAACGATAGAACGTTTTATCTAATCCATTTCCTTTCAGTTTTAGCGCATGAAGCCACGCACAATTATCTTTATCAACATCAAATAACTGCACCAGAAAATATTGATTCCGAGGAGTTGACAGATTTAGCAACTATTTTCCTTGGCTTTGGTAGCATTATTCTCCATGGTTACGAGCCATCCCCTGCAATTTCCTGCAGGCTTGGTTATATAGATGTATCAACGATAAGGCGTGCTTTACTTCAGGCATACTCATTAAGAGACTGGAACGTTAATGACATAGTTCGCGAATTCGCGTGGTTTGAATCACATAAATATTATTTTCAGCTCCATTTGTTCCCAAGAGCCGTTTTTAGAGCATTGTTTTCATCGAAATCTAAAACTGTGCTAACACAAAAGGCCCATGAGAAAAGAATCATTCCATGTGATTCATGTGGTCAAAAACTTCGGGTCCCAAAAAGGCTAATATCTTTAAAAGTAAATTGTCCAAAATGTGGTTCTTCATTTATAATTGGGAATGATAAAAACAAAATATAAGATGGGTCAATGGGGTCGGACCAAGATAAGTAGTCACGCGCCACCCCCGGTCAGCTTCCCGTTATGCGCCTGAAAATTTATGATAGGAACTTAGGGGGAACAATGGATATCGATCAGATTAAACAACAGTTCCGAGGGAGGAAGTTTGGCGAGTTGATCCTTCATCATCGAAAGGTGACAGACATGCAAACCACAGTCAAGTCACTCCAGGGTACTATTCAGGAACTTCCTAATAGCGTACAGCCGCTCATGGAATCGTGGTTTGACGAGATGAATCTGAATGTAAGGTCTGAACAGTTCTGGCAACAGGACTGTGGCGACGCCTTCGTAATGATAACAAATACCGCAGAGGCAAAGCTTCGCGCGGTAGGTGTGCAACCGACAAACGATGATTTGTTTAACATGTTTCAGATCATTGTGTTGAATTTCGCTTACTCCACGCATCGATACCCAAAATCGAAGGCTTTCATTCAGAAGGCTATTTGGGGATGGCACCCTCGGCAGGTTCTGTCGATAGCAATTCAGCCGACTTCTGCGCTGATTATCACAACTCTCTGTGCGGTCTGGGGAACAATCACAGACCAACCATATCTCTGGATCCCCTATACAGGTATAGCTGCAAGCATAGTAGATTTTTTCACTCGTTCCTGGGTAACGAGTGAAAAAACAGGTGAATGGGTGGTCCTAAGTGTTTTGCTTAAATTTGCACTATCATTGGTTGGCTTTTATGCAATGTTGATTCAATTCACTTGCTTTGCCCTTGGTATCTATTGGATAATAATAAAATAAACCGGTCAAATGAATGAAATCGCGT
>JAPLDV010000666.1 GCA_026391235.1 Bacteroidia bacterium
GTTGTATTCCCTATCTTAAGATATTCAAAAAATACGCCTGAACAGACCGGTGCGATGATCGGAAAATGGCTGTCTGAAAATTTTCCTGCTGCAACTGGTATGAAAATAGGCATCCTGAACTTCCAGAGGCTGATAACAAAATAAACAGCGATTCATGCTTTATCCTCCTCTTTAACCGCATGAACACTGGCAGCCCCTATGCAATCCTTACAGCAGGCCATTAACAGGCCCATGCGGTCGCGGGGATTGAGTTTCCAGTTTTTTTCGGCTATTGCCAACAACCAACCTTCAGGTATTAGCCCGTCAAAAAAGGGAAACAATATATTACTGGTTAATGGCGCCTCTTGCAATGGCAGGGTCAGGCTAACCGGTTCCGGGGAAGTGGAATTCAGGTAAGCCGGTTCGTAAACGAAGCGGTAGCCAAGTTCATCGTGGGTAAGCCATCCCGCTGTCCGTCCATGCATTTTTATCTCGGCCTTTCTCATTTTATAAAGCTTCGCGTTTAACTGGTACTGCTCCAACTTCATGACCAAAAAGCTGTAACACCTGGTTCACTTTGTCCAATCGCAAAGATTCTTTGCCCTGTTCCAATTCACGAACAAACCGCAAACCTACCCCCGCTTTTTCAGCCATTTGCGGCTGGGTGAGGTTCACAAGCCGCCTTTTTCCCTTTACAAATTCACTTATCTTCATGACAAATGCCCTTTCGGGTATAAAAATAATGAATATTTAATCATTACACCCTATCGGGTACATTTATTTGAAATAGTCTAACATTATACCTTTTCGGGTATAAATTTCTTCGCTACTATAAAGAATTATACTTTACATCCGAAACGTTCAATGCCGAAAAACTGGTTATCCGGGGTGTTCCTGCTGACTCAATCACGGTAAACCTCAATCCGGAAACACTGACCGGCTCAAAGTTCATAATCCTTTTCTGACCAACCGAGCTCCCCTCCCCGATTTTCTTCCATTGTCCACCCATCATTCCTTCAACCACAAACTTTCGGATACGCTGGCCTTTTGCTATATCTTCCTGAAGGATCACATGATTTACCGGAGTTGGCCTGTCGAAGGAAAGGATCAATTCCTTGCCACCATTTTTAATCGATTTAACCGGTTGACCGAACCTTCTCCTGATTTCATTTCCAAAATCCATGTAAGCTTTTACGTGCGAGGCCGGGATCAGCCCTGTTGTATCGGGAGTTGAATTGAGCAGAAGTACCCCTCCGCGGCCGACCGACCGGTAATACAGGTCCATCAACTGATCGGTAGTCAGTAACAAATTATCAGTGCCGGGTGCCCAGAACCATTTGTGGCCGCCATTCTTCAGAAGCGGTACATCCATTTCAACCGGGGCATAGGCATCGCCATTGGGATCAGAATGAAGGGACGTGGAAATCCCGGTTGTCAGGTCCGATTGTTTTAACGTATACCAGTTGGGATATGGTGCGATCCCATCCTCATTGCCCACCCAGCGGATGTTCGCCATCGGTCCCTGCAGTATAACCGCATCAGAGGCATATTTCGTCAGAATATCGGATACATCAATGATGCAGCTTCCATCGAACCAGACCTCCTGCACCGGACCATATTTTGTAAGAACCTCCGTCATCTGCTGCCTGAAAACCCTGTTATATCCTTCCTGTTTGGCCGGGTCGCCGGTTTTGCCCCCGCTGCCGATGCCTGCGCCCCAGTTATCATCACCGGGATAAACATAAATTCCCAATCCAAGCCCGAATTTCCGGCAGGATTCCGATAAGTCGGCTAAAACATCACCCTTACCGCTGCGCCAGGGGATATTCCGAACCCCGTAATCGGAGGTTTCGGTGTTCCACCAGCAGAATCCGCCGGTATGCTTGGCGACAAAAAGGATCAGCCGGGCACCCCATGAACGGGCCACTTCGCACCATTGATCTGTATTCAATTGAACAGGATTGATCCGGTTGAGGGGCATCGAATGGTTGTCGTACTCCCTGCCCTGCCAGGTACAGGGATCGAGGCACAGAAACATGATCTGTTCATATTGCTGATAGCGCAGCTGGGCCGAAGTCGGCAACGGGATCTCCTGAATATTTGTTTGTGAAAAAGCGAATCCGGAAGCCAGAACCAGGATAGCAGCAAGGGAGAATTTTTTTCTCATATTCTAATCTTTTTAAAGAAGTTTCTATAAATAGCCACAGCCATCAGCAAATAGGCAATGGTTTTTGGTATCATCAGCATACCGATCATCGGCACCTTTTGTACAAAGAGTATGACCGGCAGGAAAAATACATACGAAATAAAGATCAGGATTGATAAATAAGTAAACAACCGGTCTTTTTTTTCACGGGCGTGTATTAGCATCAGAAGACCAAGACCTACCCCGAGAACCGTGAGCGGGATATTACGGTAAAGCGACCAATCGGCCGGTGGAACCGAATATTCCCAGTGGTTGCCGGGAAAGAACATCAGGATTAAACGCACCAAACCGGCAGCCATCAGGAAATAATAAACCAGGCTCCAGGATTTGTTAAACCACCGCCGCTCAGCCTCCACCATAAGCAAATATAAAACAGTCACGAGAACGGCCGTGGATAAGGCGCCCGTTCCAATCAGCGGAATATGCACACCAAATATATTCACGAAAGATTCCGTGTCGCCAAGCGCATAGGCCCATAACCTAAAACCCACATGCCCTGTATCACCAATGGCCAGAACAAGAAAAGCCAGTCGAAGCAGATGACCCGCTCCCCTGTCGTGATCCGCACGATAACCGCTCGCACGAAACATTTTTATCACTATTATCCATATGAAGATCAGATAAAAAACATTAAACCCGATCTCGGGGATCATGCGTATGCTTTCGTTCATAGCTCAGAGATTTGATCCTAAAAATAGGAAATTCCCGGATTTGATAACAATTACATGCATGCAGGTAATGACCGCAGAGACAGATAATTATGCAATGTCGTTTAGTTAAGGTTAGATCGTCAGGAATATCAGATGAACAATATCGATATTATATTGCCCCCGAATAAATTCGGGGGCAACATAAAATTGCATTTCCGGGTTATTAGGATTGGGGCCGCATAGCGACATGCTGCGGGACTCTACATCGGGAAAAACCACCTGAGCATATCCCCCAGCAGCGCCCGCCAGTTCCCCCAGGAGTGGCCTTCGTTCACCTCACGGTATACAAAGTCGACTTTGTTTTTTTCAAGAATTTGCTTCATTTCAAGCGCTTGCTGCTGAGTGTCATTGATTACCCCGGTAGTCATATAAACCCTGAATGGCAGCCAATCCAGCCGGGCAAAACGGTCGAGTACCGTTTTGTTAAAAGCGGGAGACTGAATTCCGAGCAGGTGAAAATCATTGATCCTGACAGCCCCGAACCAGGCCGAGTTCATCCCCCCGAGAGAGGTCCCCAGTATGGCACGATCATCAGGGCAAGCATGGGTTTTATAAGATTTATCAATCAGAGGCACTAGCTCATCTCCGATAAAATCAGCATATTTCTGATTGCACACGTATTCCTGCATCCGTCGGTTATTCTTGTCGTTGCCGGGTTCACGCGGATCAAGGAAAACAGCAATCACCGGTTTGATCTCGCCTGCATAAATCAGATTATCGAGAATAACCAGCATGGCACCTTTCTCATCCTCCGCATAATCCTGCCCATCGGTTACATAAATCACCGGAAGGCTTTCGCAACTCACATAGTTATAGGGTGTATAAACTTTATAATTAACCTGATAACCAAGTTTTTCACTCTTGATCAGGATATTGTCCGACAAATTGCCGCGGATCACATCTGGCGAAAGTTTAGTCTCATCGGGAAATTTCCATCCGGGCATGTGCAATTCGGAATTTGGCCCCATGCCGCTCATTTGGCGGTAAGGATTATCCGGATCGAGGATCCACTTGTCGTCCACAACGATTTTATAATCGAGCCGGGCATCCACCGGAAATTTCTGAACTGCGATCCAGATATCGGACTGCCCTGACTTTGTCCCTGTATTACCTGGCTGAGCAGGTTTCCAATCATTAAAGTCTCCAGCCCAGGATACGGTATTCGCCTCTCCCTTGTAAAGGAAAGCCACCGAGTCGCCCAGCCTGAAAGGGATCTGGTTATCTGCCTTCAGCTTGTCCCATAGTTCCTTAACTTGGTTTTCACGTTGGGCAGGATCAGAAATATTGCCAATTTGATCAGCAGCTTTCCGGAACTCAGCTAAGCTCTTATAAGGATATCCGGCTGGCTGGCAGATGGCAGCCTGCACGGATATGACTGCCAGCAAACTGATCAGGACTATTGGTCTTTTCATTCTCTATTATTTTAGCATCAGTAATTGGACGCAAATTTATGGACGCAAATATGCGTCCCTACGAGTGGACGCAAATATGCGTCCCTACAATTTTTTACTGGCTTTGGCTTTCGGATTATAGTCCAATGCCAGATCAATCCAATATCCAAGGTCCTCATCCATATCGATATGCACCGGATCGACCATAATAAATCCTTTCATCGATTTCCCGGAAAAGTCCATCGGACGCGCACCCGGCTTCCTAAGTTCCTCTTCATTCTTATCAGGATCAATCCGGACCATCAGTTCCTGTTTCAAAACCCCGGTGCACATCTTATCATCCACCAGGAAACAGACACCGCCAAACATCTTTTTAGCGATAAATGGCACTCTCTTTTCCTGGTACACGCGTTGAACCCGCTCAGCTAAAAATTCGTCGTAGGCCATCGTAGAATTTTTTTAGTGTTTATACTTGTTCTATCCGCTTTACCGGACCCGATAAATTACCGAATTCGTTGAAATAGATCTTTACCAAAACCACAAAAAGGGTAATGGTTAACGGGCCGAAAATCAGACCGATCAGGCCGAATAATTTGGTTCCCACGATGACCCCCAGGATGGTTATGATCGGATGAACATTGGCCAGTTTCTTCTGGAGCATGAAGCGAGCCACATTATCAACGGCCCCGACGAGTATGAAACACCACAAACCCAAACCGATGCCGGCTGCCATCGATCCCGATGCCAGAGTGAAAATAACAACAGGTAAATACACGAGGAGGGCGCCAATTATCGGAACCATGGAAGATATTGCCGTTAAAACTCCCAATAATATAGGTTCATGTACCCCAAAAATGATGTAACCGATCAATGCAACCGTACCTTGCAGTAATGCTACCGAAGGAATTGTAATCGCGTTACTCCTCACCATCCGGGTAACTTCATTGAGAACCTTTCCCTTGTTTTCCTGTGTAAAAGGCAGGTTCCGGCGCAGGAAAATCTCCAATTTACGGCCGTTGACCATTACAAAGAACAGGAACAGGTACATGAAAAGCAGAATCACTACCTGACGCATTGTTCCGCTCAGAATCTCCTGCGCAAAAGCAGTAAGCTTGCCGCTCAATTTCATCAGGGTTTCCTGGGTCAGGGCTGACAATCCGAGTTCTTCGCTGAGATAAATATTGATCTGTTTAAAGATATCGGTGAAGAAATCCGGCGATGACAGCAATGGCTCAACCTTGACTATCAGAAGCTTTATGATGAACCACAAGGGAACAACAACAATAACGATGGTCGCCAGCATCAGCAAAAGCGCAGCCACCCAGTCTTTAAAATGCTTCTTCTTTATCAGCCAGAACATCGGATCCTTCAGTAGAATATACAGTGCGATTGCTCCTAAAAACGAAGGGAAAAGAAAACTTAGTTCCTTCCAAAGTACCCAGGCCAGGATTAGGATAACCCCGATCAGGATAAATTGGTAAATTTTCGATGGATGGATGGTGTTATTCATTGCAAATCGGTTTATGCAAATATAATAGGAAGAATGGTATCAGGTCCCCGCTTTCGCGGGGATGACAGAAAAGGGTATCGGGTTGGTTGAAGGTTGCAGGGTTGGGTACCTCAAAAATTCCTATCTTTGAGGTTAAACCTCATCCGTATGAAATTCCTCACTTTCTTTCCTTATTTGCGCCTTGAGCCTTGCGCCTTGAGCCTTTCTTTGTTCTTCTTGTGCCTTGCGCCTTGCGTCTTTTCCCAGACCATCGTGCCATTAACGGATAACATGGACATCCAATCGAATTCGAATATCAGGATACAAAGCGGAACATACACTTTTAGTGATGCGGCCAAAGATGGTGTTATCAGGATCGTAAACAAGGAGAATATCACCATCGATGGCGACAGTGTGCAGGTTACCGGTACCGGGTTTGAAGGATTCCTGATCTTTATCGAAAACTCGCGGAATGTCACCATCAAGAACTTTAAATCGGTAAAAAACTACTATTATGCCGTTACAGCAAGGCAATCGGCTGATCTTCATATCAATGACAATAATTTTTCATACAATAAAAAAGATACTCTTGGCTGGATCTCCATCTGGACCGACTACACCGCGGCACTCGGAGGCGGTGTATTATTGCATCAGTGCAGCGGATCGGAATTGCATGGAAATACCATGACTCAGCAAAACGATGGGATCGCCCTGTACGAATGCGATGGTATCACCATCAATGACAACATATTATACTGGAATTGCGGCTTCGGTGTCAGGATGAATTTTACAGATAACTGCTATATCCATCACAACGATTGCTCTCATGTGAACCGCAAAACCGATCCCAGCGATTGCGCGGCCATCCTGTTGATTGTATCTAACAACAACATAGTCGAATACAACAACCTCACCTATTCCGGCGATGGGGTATTTCTCGGTCAGTATGAATATTCACAGATCCCGAACAACAACTATTTCGGTTATAATGATTGTTCGTATTCGCCGCACAATGCCATCGAAGCCACCTTTGCCGATGGGAACATTTACAAGGGAAATCTCTGCAATTACAGCAATTACGGGTTCTGGCTCGGGTACAGTTTTAATTCCCTGATTGAAGATAATGAAATCATTGGAAACATTACTTCGGGTGTTTCGGTTGACCGTGGTTTTAAAAACACTTTCAAAAGCAATTTAATCAAAGGAAACCCTTATGGATTTGAGCTTTGGGAAGGGGGCATCATCGGTCCGTACGGCCAACAATTTTCCCACGATTATTGGATTTCAGATAATGTTCTGGAAGGGAATATGTGGGCAATCAGTGCTATCAACACCGAGCATCTGGTGGTTAAAAATAATGCTTTCAATTACAATCAAAAAAATGATATTTATCTCGAGGGCCAGTCGTTTAATGACACCATAACCGGGAACACTTTTAAATCACCCACCTTCTGGTACATTCAGAATACCTCAACCGATCCCGTTCATGCTATCAATAATACCTACATTCCGAATATCGACAGTCTGATTCACAATAAGATATCCGGGGATGTAACCTACCAGCCCTATAACAGGGAACCAGAACCGAAAATTATGATGATTCCCCCTTGTGACATGGCCGAGCGGCCTGCATTGTGGACCACCTATTGTGATCCGGGTATCGGGTTGTTTCAACCCGAAGTTCTGGCCTTTGATTACACCGACAAGAAGGTTGGCGCTTCATCAGTCAAGCTTTATACCCCAATGGGCCAGGATGTTAGCCTGAATTACCGGCCAGGTGGAGATTCACTGGCATTATGGAACCTCACCACATCCGATACGCTCACTTTTTGGGTGAAAACATTCAATAAGAGCAACTCATTTCAATATTATCATATCCGGGTCGGCAATTTCACCGGAAGTTATTATAAGTACACCGCTTCAGCTTCCCTCCTCGACAATGCCAAAAACGTTTGGAAAAAATACCGGATTCCGCTCAAAGGAAATACAACCTACGTAAAGAGCGAAGTCGGACACATGGACCTTTCGCAAACCAATTATGTGGAGTTCCATGCCGATACCTGGGGTTCAGGTTTTACAATCTGGCTCGACGGGGTTCAGTTCAAAACCTGTAACCCAATGGGAATAGATGACTCCCCGGCTGAAACAACCTTTAAATCTGGCAGTTATCCCAATCCCTTCGCCACTGCAGCAACCATCTGGTTTGATTTGCCGGAAAGCGGGCGCGTAAGTTTATCGGTGTATGATCTGAACGGACAATGCCTGGCAACCCTCCTTAACCGGGAAATGCCCGCCGGCCGTCATGAAACCGAATTTTCAAGGGGCAACCTGGTGCCCGGCATTTATTTCTACCGCCTGCAAACCCGCAATAAATCGGTATCCGGGAAATTGGTGGTGGGCAGGTTTTAGATAAGGATCTCAAGTTTGACCGGGGATAATCGTGGATTAAAAAATTCAGCGAAATATTTTAAAAACTTTTGACAATTGTCGTATTTTTTTTGTCAATTGTCATATCTTTGAATAAAATTAAAATGATGAAAGAATATAGCAAGCCCGATGAACCGATCACCTATGAATCGGTAGATGAAAAGGATGTTCTTTACCTGATCCGGGCCGTCAGAACAGGGATCGGATATCCCCGGTTTGCCGCTCTGGCAAAAGCTTTCCCGTTTTCGATAAATGACTGGTCGGGATTTCTTCACCTTTCAGAGCGAACCATCCAGCGGTATCAGAAAGAGGTAAAAGCTTTTGATCCTGTTTCATCGGAGCGGATTATTGAGATAACCCTTCTGTATAAGCATGCAGTGGAGGTATTCGGAAGCAAAAAGAAGCTTGATGTTTGGCTCGATATCCAGAACGTAGCTCTTGGGGGTGCCAAACCCAAGGAATTGCTCGACAGCACCTTTGGCCTGCAATTAATCCGGAATGAACTGGTTAGGATCGAACACGGGGTTCTTTCATGATTGTTGACCGGTTATCCAAACGAATGTATACGGCCGACCTGTCCGGAAGCGGAGCGCGGGTTGCAGGCGGAAGGTGGAACAGCCCGGGTGTCGCCATGTTGTATACCAGCGATTCCAGGGCCCTTTGCACCGCGGAGATCGCCGTTCACACGGGTTTGGGATTGCTCCCTGCTGATTATCAGTTAGTCACGATAATGATTCCTGATAACCTGCCCATTTCGGTGATCGATCCGGAAAAACTTCCAAAGGATTGGCGATCTTTTCCTTATGCCCCGTTCACGCGACTCATCGGCGACCAATTCGTAAAAGAGAAACGGTTTCTCGTGCTCAAGGTACCGTCGGCAGTGGTTCCGGGTGATTTCAACTACCTGATCAATCCGGCACATCCCATGATGAATCAGGTCACGATCGTAAGAACGGAGGATTTCGGATTTGATGAGAGGATGTTCCTTTAACGTGAGGGGGTTAAGGGAGTTAAGGGGGTTAAGGGAGTTAAGGATGTTGGGGGGGCTGTTAATTCATTGATTATCATTATTATCCCCTGGCTGAAGCCGGGGGCAATATAATCTACCCAAAAATAACCTGAGCGTCTCTCACTTCTGACATCACACGCACACCCACACTCATACCTCCTCCTGTTTTTTGTGCGGGACTCGTCACTTTGCTCGAAAGCTATCGGGGTTTCCGCACCGAACTAACCATCACCCATACAAATAGAACCAATGCCACTACCCCGCCGGCCAGGAACTCCTTCGAATGGAAGTAGCTGCCGGTGATTCCTGCGAGGATGTAGCCCAATCCCCAGAACAGGTGCACCCAAGCAAAGTGGGCCCCGTATACCCTGCCCTGCTCATGGATCGGGATATTCTCGGCTACCATGATCTGTGACGGCAGATAGGTGAATCCCTGTCCCATGCCTGCGAGGATCCAGAGGAACATCAGCACCGGGTAAGGCACAAAATTGGCAAACGAGATGGCCGAGATGATCAGGGTAGCGGCCATCAATAACAGGAACCGCTTATTCCGGCTCCGGTCGATGGCGTTTGAACTGAATGCCGCAAACGTGGCGCCGATACCGAAAGCCATCATCACCCAGCCGTAATGCTGATCATTGAGTCCCATCC
>JAPLDV010000772.1 GCA_026391235.1 Bacteroidia bacterium
ATATTATAGCTATGGAAGCTGTGGTACCACTGATTTTGTTAATCTCAGCACGGGCAATTTCTGCAAGCGACTTACCATCATGTTCAATAGACGCGGTAAGGACAACCAGGTCGTGCACAGCACCGGCCATAACCGCCCCGATCAGCATCCAGATGAATCCCGGATAAAAGCCAAATTGAGCAGCCAGTACGGGGCCTACCAGTGGGCCGGCTCCGGCAATAGCGGCAAAATGATGCCCGAATAACACCCACTTGCTCACCGGGTAATAGTTTTGCCCATCATACAAACGATGAGCCGGGGTGAGCTTCAAATCATTGGACACCGCCACTTTTGCCACAACAAAGCTGAAATAGAGCCGGTAAGAAATCGCAAAAAATGCAATTGCTCCAACCACATAAGGAACTGCATTCATTCGACGGGAGTTTTGGGAGACATTCTGTTCCAGATATAATAAACAGGTATACCGAGTGCCACAATAATCAGTCCCGGCCATGTGAATGTCGGCTTATAGATCAGCAGGATAACCATAATCACCACCGACAGGATCACACAAATGGCAGGAATAACGGGATATCCGAATGCTTTATATGCCCTCTCCTCGGCTGGCCATTTGCGGCGCAATACAAATACACCCGCATTGGTGAGCGCATAAAAAATCAGCACGGCGAAAATCACATAATCGAGAAGTTGTGAATAGGAACCTGATAAACACAGCAGGCAGGCCCAGATGCACTGGATAATCAGTCCGTTTGCAGGAACCCCGTTATTATTCAGATTACCTATTTTCTTGAAAAACAATTTGTTTTCCGCCATGGCGTAATAAACCCTGGCACCGGAAAGAACGAGGCCATTATTACATCCGAAAGTGGAAATCATAATCAGGACCGCCATGATTATGGCCGCATATTCACCGAAAATTCCAAAAATCGCAGCAGTTCCCAAACGGTCATCGGTGGCAAAGGCCATTCCCTGCCCGATAACATTGTCGGCACCCGGAATGCCCCTTAATGGCAAAACCTTGATATACACAATATTGCACAGAATGAAAATAAACGCTGCAACCAGGGTTCCATAGATCAGGCTCAATGGGATCGTTCTCTTTGGGTTGATTACCTCGGCTGAATTATAGGTTATATTATACCAGGCATCATAAGTGAAAAGAGATCCAACCATCGCCGAACCCATAGCTGCGATAAAGGCCATCCCCACGAGCGGTGTTGCGGCTCCGGTAACAGGATCAAGTTTGGCAGCCTGCCAGAAATACTCCAGATTATATGCCCATCCTGTTGATTTGGCAATAAAAATGCCAACTATCAGGAACAGGATCAGTACCATCACCTTCGTCAGGGTAAAGGTATTCTGGACAATTTTGCCGGATTTTATCCCGCGGGTGTTGATCCAGGTAAGCAGGATTATGGACAAAACCGCCACCAGGTGAACCGTAGTTACCTTCAAAGGCCCGAGATGAAACAGAATATTTTCCTCGTTGATCCAAGGAATCAGGACCCCTGAGAATTTACTGAATGCCATGGCGATGGCGGCAATACTTCCGGTTTGGATAACGGTGAAAAGCGTCCATCCGTACAGAAATCCGGTGAGGGGGTTATAGGCCTCACGAAGGTAGATATATTGCCCGCCTGCCTTAGGCATCATGGAGGCGAGTTCGCCATAGGTCATGGCCGCGAATATCGTCATCAGGCCGGTAATCAGCCAGGCCAGGAGCATCCAGCCGGGTGATCCCAGTGTCCGTGACATATCGGCAGTTACAATAAAGATCCCGGATCCGATCATGGATCCGACCACGATAGCAGATGAATCGATCAGATTCAGGCTGCGTTTGAATGATTTTCCGGTTGCGCCGTCCATAAAGCTAAGTCAGGTAAGTTAAAACTCGGCAATGAGGAGACTAAAATACTAAAATAGTATTGTGGTGAGCCGGGAATATTGAAAAAGGCTCAAGGCTCAAGGCGCATGGCGCAAGTAAGGCAAAAGGTTCAAGGATAGGAAAGGAAAGAAAGTTAGGACCGTGTTGTATACTTATGCATTACTCGTATCCTGAGCCTTGAGCCTTACTTGAGCCTTACTTGATCCTTGAGCCTTAAGCCTTGAGCCTTAACTAATTGTCAGACCGCGACGGTGGTGGGACTTTTGTACCCCAGCCAGTTGGCTTATCCGACATCACGAGATGGATTGTGCCTCCATCCTTGATATCTGAATGCCGAAACCAATTCTGATTCAACGGCTTACCATTAATTAAGGCCGAACCTACATAAATATTCTTATCAGAAAAATTGTCCGCTATGATCACCAGTGTTTTCCCGTTTCCAAGGGAAATGGAGGTACGGTTAAACATTGGCGTCCCGATAAGGTATACATCCTGCCCAGCCACCGGGAAAAACCCCATAGCCTGAAACACATACCACGATGACATCGCACCGGAATCATCGTTGCCCGGAATCCCCTCGGGCTTATCGGAATAGTGGGTTTTCAGAAGGCGGGTAACGGTTTCAGCTGTTTTGTCCGGCCGGCCTGCATAATTATACAAACAAGGTGTCAGGAATCCGGGTTCGTTCGACATCTGGAAGTAATTTTTTCCGAAAAAGATATCCAGCCGGTTAACGAAAGCTGCCAAACCGCCGCATTTTTCGATCAGGCGTATCATATCCTGAGGCACATAGAACGAGTATTCCCAGGAATGGCTCTCGTAAAAGAAATCCATCCAGCTTCCGCCTGAAAGCGGGGTGAAAGGATCTTTCAACAGGTATTTATCCGGTATCTGGTTATACGGTATCAATCCAAGCTCGCCGGGCGGCGTTTCCATGTACCATGACCAGAGCTTGTCGCGATAGCCTTCGTCCCACTCCCCGTTGGCTTTGCGCGGCATAATAAAGCCAGTTGCACCACTGTTTTCAACTGGTTTCCATAGGTTTTCCCAGTTGCCGGCCCGTTTTGCATATTTCTGATAATCGGCTTCCTTGCCCAATTTTTTAGCGCTTAGGGCGATGGCCCAGTCGTTGGCTGCATATTCGACAGTTCGGGAACCTGCACGTTCATAATCGGTTGAAAGGTATCCGATGGAATTATAATCCTTCAGGCCTCCGCGGCCCTCCTTTCTCTCATCGCCTCCGGGAGTTACCTCAGCATTTTTGATCATTGCCTGGTAGCCTTTTTCAAAGTTGATACCCGGCAAGTCCTTTAAGATCGCCTCCGCTATGAGCATATCGCAGTTGCTGCCGCCCTGTGTCCGGCCATTGACATTCCCCGACCGGGCATCAGGCATATAACCTTCATGATTATAAATATCTATGAGAGAACGTGTTATATCTGCCTGTATTTCAGGCACAAACAATATAAACAGCGGATGGCTGGTGCGATAGGTATCCCAGATGCAGTAATAATCATCATAATAAGGTTCCTTGCCGGTCCAGAGCGGATTTTCACCTGTGCGGTCAACCGGTTGCATAATAGTGTGATAGAGGGCAGTATAGAACTTTGTTTTCTCGATTTTCGAAGGGGAATCAATGCGGATACGGTACAGGTACTGGCTCCACTGATTTCGGGCACGCGACATGGCCTGCTCGAAATTCAGTGTACCGGCTTCGATCAGGCAATTGGCCCGGGCTTTTCCGGTGCTTATGAAGGATATTCCGACCTTCACCCCGATTGCCTGACCGGGTTTGCAATCGTATCCGAACCAGGCCCCGGTTGGTTCTCCGGAATCGAATTCCGACTTATTGGTATTGTGCACCTTCCCGGATTTCCAGGTTCCGAATGAGGTGGCCGGCGCAT
>JAPLDV010000329.1 GCA_026391235.1 Bacteroidia bacterium
TAATAATTATAAGACAATTCAGTCGGAAAGAAAAGAATTTCTGAATCTTCTCTATCGGGGATCTGTACCACATATTCTTTTCTATGATAACCGCGATCCTATCGTTTCAATCAGGAATTATTTGAAACCATTTTTGGAAAAGGAGAGTAGATTCTTCATCCTGCTCGGTATGGGACTGGGCTATTTTGCCACAGAACTGATCAGCAAAAAACAATTGGCCAGATTGATTATTGTGGAAAAGGACATCTCCTGTCTGAAAAAGGCCATGGAATCTATTGATTTAATAGAGTTGATCCAAAATCCCGCCGTAAAAATTGTGGCTGGCTGTCCGGAAATCGATCTCTTTGTAACAGTTCGTGAGGCTATAGATCCCCATTACACTGGCGGTAAGGATATTATATTCATTCCCCTGCCAGGGGCGGTTGCTCTTTCGAAATCATACTATGCGAGGATAGTTTCCACCGTTCGTGATGTTATTCAGAATTTTATGGATGAGAGGGGAAACGATCCTTATGACACACTTGCCGGCTACGAACAGTTCTTTATAAATATCAACGACTACTTTCAGAATCCCGGAGGAGCTTACGTCAAGGATTTTTTTAAGGATAAACCGGCTATTGTCGCAGCGACCGGCCCCTCTCTGAAAAAAAATATCCATTTACTCAAAGAAGTAGAGAATTCAGCCGTTATCTTGTCTGCTGACGCATCCTTGCGCATTCTGCATGAGTATGATATTTTTCCTCACTTCGTAACAACAGCCGAACGGCCACCGGGCTTTGACAAGCATTACAGAAACCTGAAAAATCTGGAAAAAACAGTTTTTGCCACAGCCTCGTTTGTGCATCCTACCACGTTGAAAGCTTATTACGGACCGAAGATTTTTTTTAATCGCCTCTACGATTTCATGGAGAAACTCGGTTTCATGCAGGATTGTATTTCCATTGGACCCACCACAGCGAATATGGCCTTTGACGTCGCCAGGCATATGGGCTGCAATCCCATTATCCTCATGGGAAATGATCTGTGCTTTGACAAGTCGGGGCAAACACATGCAGAAGGGTTCTTGTACGGAGAAAAATTTTCCTATTATGAAGAAAAAGATCGGTTTACTGTTCCGGGAAACTATGAAGAAACAGTAACAACCTGCGAAGATTGGTTCAATTGCATCAAGGCATATGAAAAAAGTATCAGCGGTTGGAGCGGCACTCTGATTAATGCTACAGCGGGCGGCGCAAAGATCAGGGGTAGCAAGATCATTTCCTTGCAGGAAGTTATTCGATCATATTGCGTATCATCTTTTTACCCGAGGGAAATGCTCTTGAATCATCTATCACAATGGCGCAACACGCGAAATATTGATTCCATCAGGAATACTCTGAACAGTTTTCTGGAGACCGCGGAGCGGTTCATTGAGATCAGCAAAAAGATGCGATTAATCCTTGGAGAAATGGTGGAGAAGATTGAACAATCAAACGGAAAATTACCCTTAGCCTTAATACGGCAAATTGACGAATCCATACCGCATATAATTGCCACGCTGGATGCGTTGCGGGCATCTCCACTGGCAGTAAATTTTGGCGAATATATATATACGGATCTGATGCCATTACTTATGGAGTGGCAGGTGATCAATGATCGATTTTCAAGCCCCATTTGGGCGGATGCATACCGCATTAAACTCGCCGATAATTTTTTTGCTTCGTTGGGGCAATTGTGCATCTCCTTAAAAGAAGTCCTCACTGACGGCAAGAAGAGATTAGCATCTTTATCTATCAAAAGCGAGTCTTAGCCGTTCCTTCTTCCACAAAACGTACGTCTTATACAATTTCTCCCTCCCGTCGAAACGACAGGGCCAATCTTGTCGCTAAAGTTTATCCTCCTCTGTGCCGATAATAAGAGCAACTAAGAGAAAAGGAGGTGAAAAGTTTTCGTCTCATAAGGAGACAGGATAGTAGGGTAAAAACCTTAAACGATTAACAATATTTAACCTTTTGGCAAGGATGCCAAAAACAAAAAACACAGTATCAAGGAGGATACAAAATCATGGCTTTAAGAATTCAAACAAATGTTGCAGCATTAAACGCACATCGTAACCTTGCAATGTCCGACGCAGGTATGTCGAAGTCTCTGGAGAGACTCTCCTCGGGCTTCCGGGTCAACAGGGCTGCTGATGACGCAGCGGGCCTTGCCATGTCGAACAAATTTGTGGCACAGATCAGGTCTATGGATGTGGCCTCACGGAACACCTCTCAGGCCAATTCACTGCTCCAGATCGCTGAAGGTGGAACAGATCAGATTTCCCAGATATTGGCGCGATTAAAAGAACTGTCAACACAGGCCGCTTCTGCCAACAGTCAGGCTAATCTCTCTGACATCAACACGGAAGCAACGGCATTAAAGAGTGAAATCGATCGTATAGTCAACTCCACCACCTTCCAGGGAACAAAGCTGATCGACGGTAATTTCGGGGACAAGAGCGTCAGTTTAACTATGAGTGTCACTGGCGCCTATA
This sequence comes from Bacteroidia bacterium, assembly GCA_026391235.1. Next base: position 2,513 of record JAPLDV010000329.1, read on the forward strand.
ATTTCAACACCAACAGTATCGTTGCAGGTACATACTCGGTAGTTGGTGATTCCGTCGGTATCACGATTAAAAACACCACTACCAGTGTTACGCAGCACCTGGCTACCGCTAACGGTGCCCAAACCTACAATTTTAATCAGTTCGGTATATCTTTCTCTACAACGGTAGGAGCTATCGGTAGCGTTCTAGGACTTGACGTCGGGTCCTCTATCGGCGGCATGACTGCCACTGTCTTGACAACTGGATCCACCTTCCAGGTAGGTGAGACCAATGGCACAGACTACAGGATCAGCTTCAAAATCGACGGTGCAGATGGAACAAGTCTCAGTGTTAGCGGAATTGATCTCAGTACGGCAACGGGCGCACAGTCCGCATTGGATAAAATTGATACTGCAATTGCCGCACTCAGTACAATCCGCGCAAATATCGGCGCCGTCATGAACAGGCTGGACTACACGTCCGCGAACCTCGCAGTTGCCATTGAAAACGCCAGTTCCGCGAACTCAGTCGTGAAAGATGTGGACATGGCCGCGGAAATGACAAGCTTCACGAAGAACCAGATCCTCGTCCAGGCAGGTACGGCGATGCTCGCCCAGGCAAACTCGTCGGGACAGTTGGTACTGTCGCTGTTCAAGTAGGAAAACCTGTAAACTTAACGTTAAACACCAAGCCGGAGACCCCGCAATTTTTTCTGATTGCGGGGTTTTCCTTGTTGGCAGATTTCTTGCTTCCATATAAAAGCGAGGGCTTCACACACTGTCTCGTATGTAATTGCGAATGCAGTGAAACAATAGTATAATATGCTGATAATACAATACATTATGTCAACGTTATGTCCTTCGCAATAACATTTCAATAAATGGTGTAAAGCTCAAAAAACTCTCAAGTATTGGGAAAATTTTACCGATAAGTATTATAAATAAAGTGCTGTTTAAATATCAGAAATA
>JAPLDV010000230.1 GCA_026391235.1 Bacteroidia bacterium
TCATGACGACCACCATTCCCGCCGAGCAAAGTATCAAAATCGTTGAGAACCAGATCCGTGAGGTCATGACCAAATCAGGCCGGAAAGAGACTATCCATATCGCCTTCGATGAATATAACGTGTGGTACCGGGCAGGTATAACTCAGCAGCTTGAGGAAAAATACACGCTTGAGGATGCACTGGTTGTGGCCCAGTTCCTGAATGTGTTTGTCCGGAATGCCCAGGTGGGGAAAATGGCCAACATGGCCCCGCTGGTGAACGTGATTGCACCGATGATTACGACCAAAGATGGATTGTTCTACCAAACCATCTTCTATCCATTAGCCCTTTTTGCCAACAATACCAAAGGCGCTGCCATTCAAACATTCGTGGATTGCGCCACATTCAGCACTGAGGAGTTTAAGGATAATCCTTATCTGGATGTATCCGCTGCTTATGATCAGGACAATAAGGAGCTTATCGTTAATGTTGTGAACCGGAATAAAGATCAGTCTATCACTACGGACATTCTGAGTCAGTACGGCAGTTTTTCGGGGAAGGCCCGGATCAGCGAGGTGAACGGACAGGATATCAAGGATGTGAACGATATGCAAAACCAGCGGGTGAAAATAGTGGCAAAGGAAATTCCGGTTAAAGGTACTACCTTCACGTACGCTTTCCCGGCTCATTCCTATACCCAGATTGTAGTGAAAATTGAATAATGGAAAGAAGAGATTATATCCTTGATGAGATTCAGAAGTTTGGCCAGATGGTTATAGGCCTGATTGGCAAGCTGGTTCAGAACAAGCGGTCGCAGCAGTATGATTTCAATCTTTCGATGGCTGATCTGGAGTTTGAATCGGAAGCCGGATTCACGTTGAAAATGCTTATCGAAATGGATTCCAAAAACCTGGACGCGTTCCTGGCCAACCATCATGAACTGAATTCTGAGAATATCGAGCTGCTGGCTGATCTCCTGATTGAAATCTCGGATGACCCGGGCATTGTGCCGAGGCTATCTTTGGCACGGGCCCGGGACCTGCTGCAAATTGTGGATCTCCGCGAAAGAACTTATGCGGTTGAACGTGCCGGCAAGCTTGAGTTCATTGCGGGGAAACTTAAGAGTAATCTATAGAAAAGAATGGTACGCGGATGACACGGATGCTGCGCAACGCGGATGTACACGGATTTATCATTTACATTTTCGGGAACGTCAATGTATACAAGACCCGGAACATGACTCCAGGAAATCTTCCCTACGATTTTATGGGATAATTTAGTGCCGTTGTGGTTAAAATTCTCTTGTTTTAATGTGATTTCAATACAAACGATTGCCCTGAATTTGTTTTGAATGTCAGCAGGGTGCCCTGTAAAAGCATTTCATTGATACAGGATGGAACAGCGCTCAGCGTTTCGGTTAAACCCCCTGATTGAGTAATCCAAAGGTTAGGTAAAGCAGTTTTGTTGATACGCTCTTTTAATCTGACCAAGATGGTTTCGGGATCATAACCAACCCTGACTGCTGTAGTGAAGAAGGTTTCAATACCGTTTCCCAGATGGTTCCAGTCGGCATCCCCACCCGGATTTGTGCCCCACCGTCCGATCTCCTTACAAATAATATCTGCAAATACCGGATCGGTTTTCACGCCGGATACCCCTGCCGGGAATCCATGCACATAGGCTGAGACCCTTCCGAAGCCGGGCTTGGTCCTGGCCTCGGAGCCGGAACCGGTTCCTCCTTCGCTGGCCTTAATCCGGGTCATCCCATCGATATTCACCATCGGAACGTGATATAGATGCTGCCCGATGTGGGCCCATTTTTCGCGGCGCACCTGATCC
>JAPLDV010000835.1 GCA_026391235.1 Bacteroidia bacterium
TCATCACCCTCTCTTCCCTTTCCATAGCGATCGGGATGGTGGTCGACGACTCCATCGTGGTTCTCGAGAATATCACGAAAAAGCTGGAACACGGAGGGTTTGCCCGCGAATCGGCCATATATGGGACAAGCGAGGTGAGCCTTGCGGTCATTGCCTCTACGCTGACTGTCATCGCCGTTTTCCTCCCACTCACCATGCTGGGTGGCATGACCGGCATCCTTTTCCGGCCGCTCGGCTGGGTGGTGACCATCTCAGTGGCTGTATCGGTGATTGTTTCACTCACCCTGGTACCGATGCTTTCCTCCAAAATCCTGAAATCCAAAATTCCAAATAAAAAGAGCATCTCCGGCAGGATCTACTGGTTTTCCCAGGGTATCCTCACCCGGCTCGATAATTTTTATGCACAGACACTTACCTGGGCCGTTGGACACCGCTGGACGGTAATTATCATCGCATTCCTGGTGTTTGCCTCATCCATGTCGCTGGTGAAAGTCATTGGGACCGAATTCATGCCGGCCTCCGACAACGACCGAATATCGGCTCAGGTTAAACTGGCTCAGGGGACCAAGATCGACGAGACCATCAAGACGGCACAGCGGCTCGATTCGGTTTTTCTAAAGGATTATCCCGAAATCGAGATCGTTTCCACCAGTGCCGGGGTTGGCGATGAAAATAGCCTGGCCGCCATCTTTACTGAAAACGGCAACTATATCATCAATTACACTTTTAAGATGAAGCCCCGCGCAGAACGCGTGCAGAACATTTTCCAGGTGGCCAACCGCATGCGGAAGGACATCGGGGTATTGCCCGAGGTCGAGAAGTTCTTCGTCGATCCGGGCAGCACCCGTGCCTCCGCGGCCATGGGAATGGGTGGCGGCAACAACCTTGATGTGAAGATTTACGGAAACAATTTCGATGAAACCAATGTTTTCTCCGAGAAGGTAGCCCAGGCATTGCAGGGGATCAACGGCACAAGGGACATCCTGATCAGCCGTGACAAGGAAAAAACCGAATTGCAGCTGGTGATCGACAACCAGAAGATGACCTCCTTCGGCCTGACGACAGCCGGGGTGGCCATGGCGATCCGTAACCGGATCACCGGGGTTACGGCGACCAAATTCCGCGAGGAGGGGAACGAATACGACGTGATTGTCAGGTATGACGAGCAATTCAGGCACTCCACCGAAGATATCAATAACATTACCATCGCTACTCCTACCGGAAAACTGGTGCGTTTGAGTGAGATAACAACCATGAAGCGGTTCTATTCGCCACCCAACATCGAACGGGAAAACAAGGTGCGGGTGGTTACCGTTTCCGCAGCCCTTTCGGGGACCGATATCGGAACCGCTAAAGCGGCGCTGGAAAAGGAAATGATCAAGATGGACAAACCCGAGGATATCACCGTGGATTTCGGCGGCAGCGCAGAAAGCATGAAGGATTCGTTCAAGAGCCTGATGCTCCTGATCCTGCTGTCGATCATCCTCGTGTACATCGTAATGGCATCCCAGTTCGAATCATTGAGAGAGCCTTTCATCATCATGTTTTCCAACCCGTTTGCCTTCACCGGGGTCTTTATCGGCCTGTTTATATTCCATGCCACGATCAACGTCATTTCGTTGATTGGTGCGGTCATGCTGATCGGGATTGTCGTTAAAAACGGGATCATCCTGGTTGACTATACCAATTTACTCGTTAACCGGGATTACGGGCTGAAGCAAGCAGTTGTCGCAGCCGGCCGCTCGAGGTTAAGGCCGGTGCTCATGACCTCCCTGACCATGATTCTCGCTATGATTCCGATGATTGCCACTTCGGGCAGCGGATCGGAAATGTGGAAACCTATGGCGATTGCCATCTTTGCCGGGTTAACATTTTCTACGGTGGTAACTCTTATAGTGGTTCCTACCATTTACACCATATTCGGTGTTGGCAAGATGAAAAGGGCACGGAAGTCCGAGGAAAAAATTTCGAAATAATTAAGTCATTTCCTAATGAAAGCGGTATTTATATCATATAATCAGTCCATCACCGAAGAGGTGCAGGAGATATTGGACGATCTGTCCATCCGTGGCTATACCCAATGGATGGACATCAAGGGAAGGGGTACGGATAAAGGCCTGATGCATGAAGGCACCCATACCTGGCCCGAACTGAACAATGCGCATCTAACGGTAATCGAAGATGACAAGGTTCCCCTGTTGCTGGAAAAGTTGCAGGCGCTGAATAAGGAAGTGGAGGATCAGGGGTTACGGGCGTTTGTCTGGAATATCGAAAGAGCCATTTAACCGGGCCGGTTTTAACTGCTTTCACCCTTGTCTAACGATCCGCCCGCCCTTGCTTCCGCCGCCCGGACCGAGCACAATGATTCCTGACGCGGCTGCCATCAACAGGGGTTCATGGGTAACGCAGACAATGGTATTCCCGGCTTCAACAAGCTCATTGAACAGCTTTAGTAATTTT
>JAPLDV010000853.1 GCA_026391235.1 Bacteroidia bacterium
TTTTTCTTTTAACCTGCCTGATTCAGCTATCAGTGCACAGCCTGAATGCTCAAAACTATATGATTAGTTTTGCGGGATCTGGAGCCACAACATCGGTTGGAAGTATCAAGGTTGAGAATTTGACAAAAAAAACAACGGTTACCCTGGGTGGCGGGGATATTTTGAATTTAATTCATTCAACAGGGATTGATCAATCTGAATACGGCACCTGTGCTTTAAAGGTTTACCCGAATCCCATGACCGATTGCACCACACTCACCTTTTTTGTCCGCGAAAGTGGAAATACCGTAATCAGGATTCATGATATTACCGGAAGAACCGTCAAACAAATTAGCAAGTCGTTAATGCAGGGAACTTCCAGTTTCCGAATCTCAGGCATATCAAAGGGAAATTACATTGTTAAGGTTCAGGGAAAAGGGTTCAGCTATTCCACGCAACTGGTCAGCCTGTACAACACTAAAAGCCAACCAATTATCGAAAGTCTCACCAGTGAATATTCAACGGCAATATCAACCTTTGCTCATCCACTGAAAAGCACGAAATCAGTGGTAAAAATGCAATATTCCCAGGGAGATCACTTGCTTTACCGGGGAATATCGAACCCCTATACAACAATCATAACCGATGCACCCCGGCAGGACACCACGATAACTTTTCAGTTTGTTGGCTGTACTGATTATAACGGAAATAATTATGCTACTGTTCAGATTGGCAGGCAGATCTGGATGGCGGAAAATTTAAAGAGCACCCATTATAGTGACGGAACCCCGATAGAGTTTCTTAATTACAATAATGACGCTTCCAATGTGAGCGTGTATGGAAGGATTTATACACCAGCAGCCGCCAGGAGAAGTGCGGCCAGCAGCATAACCAATCCCAGCAATGTAAAAGGTGCAGCACCCAACGGCTGGCACATTCCGAGCAAAGCGGAGTGGATGGAGCTTGTCACTTATTTGGGGGGGCTGAATATTGCGGGCGGCAAAATGAAAGAAACCGGAACTTCTCATTGGAAAGCACCAAATATTGGAGCAACGAATGAGTATGGTTTCACAGCCCTGCCTGGAGGTGTCCGTGATTTTGCCATGGGTTTCCTTGGAAAGGGTGAATGGCTGTTTTTTCTCACGGCTACTGCTCCTACCTCCCGCGATGCTACCGGTATCAATATTGCTTATGATAACACTCTTGTGTTTTTTGGTGACGCGCATCCTGATGATGCAGGATCCGTTCGTTGCGTTAAAGATTTTTAAATAGAAAGTTATATTCTTAAAGCCATAACCAGCAATTAGAAAAAAATGAAAAAGTATTTATTTCCACTGGTGTCTGCATGGTTTGTTTTCATGAGTGGCAAGGCTCAGAACGCGATCCCGTTCACAGCTGAAAAGTGGGACCTGTTTGGCGGAAAAACCGAAGAGATCGGAGGACGCCAGGCTTATGCCGGTCTGGCATTGCTGAAGGGTGTTCAGTTTCAAAGCGGGACCATTGAGTGGGATATCTGGGTAACCGGCGGACGGTCCTATGCAGGAGTTGTTTTTCATCAGCAACCAAACCGCGACTATGAGGAGTTTTATGTACGACCGCACAAAGCCAACGGCCTCAACGGCGATGCGTTTCAATATACACCGGTATTTCATGGAGTTTCCTGCTGGCAGCTTTACCATGGCAACGGGTATACCTCCCCGGCGGTTGTTCCTGTAAATCAATGGGTACATTTTAAAATGGAAATTTCGGGAACCCGGGCTTTGGTGTCGATGCAAGGGGAACCAGCTGTCGTCATGTATGTCAGCCAGCTCGAACTCGGTGAAATTGCCGGCCGTATCGGGGTCAAAGGACCTGCCGACGGCTCTGCCTGGTTTTCCAATTTCAGCTATAGTCCGGTTACCCCGAAATTGCCGGAGCCACCTATCGAAGAGCCTCTGGTTCCTGGAATTATACTGCAGTGGGAGATCACCCAACCGATAGTAAACAGCGAAATCGATCCCTACGAGGATTACCATGCAAGATGTGACCTGCAATGGAAAGCAGTTACAGCCAAGCCAACGGGGTTGGTGAACCTCGACCGTGAAGTTGTCCGGAATCCGGTTCAGCCGGGATGGATTTTTGCCCGTACCTCGGTTCACAGCGAGGCTGACGGAATTCACCGATACCATTTGGGCTACAGCGATTATGTTACGGTTTTTATCAATGGAACACCCGTTTTCAACAGCACCAATGCTTACCTGAGCCGGGATCCCGGATTCCAGGGCTTGATCGGATTTTTTGATGAACTGATGCTTCCCCTGAAGAAAGGTGAGAACGAAATCACGCTTTTGGTTGGGGAACAGTTTGGCGGCTGGGGATTTATGGTGCGCGATGGCGAAGCTGTTAAAATTGACCCGGCGCTAACCCGGATATGGGAACTGAAAACCGGGTTAAGCTATCCTGAATCAGCTGTATATGATCCTGCTACCGGATTGGTTTATGTATCCAATTTCCTTCAGGGAACGAAAGAATTTATTTCCAGGGTTACCCTGGAAGGCAAAATTATCAATCGTGAATGGATTGCCGGTTTGAACAAGCCAACAGGGCTTTGCCTGGCCAATGGTAATTTGTATGCCGCAGAGCGGACAGGAGTTGTTGAAATCGATCCTGTAAAAGGTATCATCATAAAGAGGATTACACTTGAGGGTTGCGCATTTCCAAACGATATTACCGCGACTTCGGATGGAACATTATATATCAGTGATAGTGAAGTTGACCGGATCTATGAAATCAGAAACGGTCAGGCATCCATTTGGATGGAAGGTGGTGAACTGAGGAACCCCAACGGCCTCCACATCGATGGGGACCAGCTGCTGGTCGGATGTTCCGGCGATCCTGCGTTGAAATCTATCGATCTGAAAACAAAGAAGGTCACCTTATTGGCCAAGCTATATCCGGGTGCCATAATGGACGGTTTGCAGCCGGTTGGCGATGGCCGCATCCTGTTTAGCGATTTCAACGGTCATCTGTTTCTACTGGAAAAATCAGGCCGTTACACAGAGATTTTGAATACCATTACCGTTCAAACCAATTTGGCCGATTTCGAATGGATCCCTGAGAAAAAAATGCTGATCATCCCGGGGTTGTACTCCAACCGGTTGGGAGCATACAAACTGACAGAATAAGTGCTGAAAATGGCTGAGATTTCCCTTTTTGGTGCGGAATTATAGACTTCAAGCGAAACCTTTGTTCCGGGAGGGAGTAGGCAGATTGCAGGAAAAAGCCAGCTGAACAGTAATATAAAATTTCATAATCAATTGGCCCCGTCCATATTAGTCATTCTTTACGCAACGGACTGAAAACCCATCACTACGGTCGTAAGCGTCCGGATGCAAGATACCGTTGGTGGAGAGCAGGACCCGGATCCATACGAGCGATGCGTCGAGCTGCGAGGACGACCAAAACCATGAATAGTCGCCAATATCTTTGAAACTGCCGCTGTAGGTACGTTCACCACCCGGAATGGCTGTAAATCCGCTTTCATTGGTGGCTCCGGTATTTGGACTTAACCAATGGGCAGTTCCGGTTTCTTTCATTTTGCCTCCGGCAGTAACTCCTTGACTATCCAAATTATCGGTAAGGGTCCTCCACTCCTCATCACCCGGCAAATGCCAGCCTGCCGGACAGGCATTTGTGGCAGCCGCCCAATTGTACAGTACACCATAGGTGGAATAATGAGCAGCAGCCTTCGCCTCACTAATGCTGA